>NZ_JASCXF010000011.1:0-98894 GCF_030062225.1 Sphingomonas sp. 2R-10 | reverse complement strand
CGGCAGGGCGATGCGGGTCACGGGCAGCGGCTTCGCCACCGGTTCGCCCGGAGCGGCGACGGTGACGACCGGCGCCGCCGCTTCGCCGGCGATCGGCTGGCGGACCACGGAGGCGTCGGCCGGTGCCTGCGCCGTCACGCCGGGCGCCGGCGGGAGCGATGCGACTGGCTGGGCGGTGGGCTGCGCCGGTGGGGCCGCGTCCCCGGCGACGACGGGTGCCGTCGCGGCGTTCGCGGCGTTCGCGGCGTTCGCGGCCGGAACGCGGTTCGGAGCGGCGGTGCCCGCCATCCTGTCGTTGTCCGCCCCATCGGCGACCGGCTGGCGGAAGCCGCGCACGGGCGTCGCGGGGATCGTGGTGGCGCGCGGAGTGGCCGGCGCGACTGCGACCGGTGTCGTCATCGCGACCGGATCGAACGGACGCAGCGGCGCTGCGGGGCGCGGTCCTTCGACGGCAACCGCCGGCGCTGCACCAGCCACGACGTCCGCCAGCGGCTGGCGAAGGATATCGTCAAGCACCTGCCCGTCGCTCGCCAACGTCGGTATCGCGGCGCTTGCCGGAGCTGGCCGGACGGTCATCTCGACCGGCTGGTTCGCCGACGCGCTGTGCGTCGAGGCCATGCTGGCGCGGGACGAAGGCGCTGCGCCGATGGTCGCGCGCGCAGCGATGGCCGGGTCGGTCGCGAGGGCGGTGACGTCGTCGGTCGACACCTGCTGCCGCACCGGCGGCACGGCATCGCGTAGCGTGCTGACGGACGCGCCGGTCACGGGGATCGACGTCCGCTGCCCGGCGGCAACCGGCATCGGGGTTGCTGTGGCGGGTGTGGCCGGACGAACGATCCCCTCGGCGTCGAACGACATTGCTTGCGGGGAAGCCGGTACCTGCGCCGGCGGAGCGTCCGCGGTCGCGCCATCCCCCTGCGGCGGAACGACGACATGCACCGGGACGATGCGTTCCGCCGGCAGCGGGGTGATTTGTCCGATGGCGGGCTGCACCTGTGCCGCCGCCATCGCTGCGGCGGGACGCGATGCGGGCAGCGTCCGGGTGCGCTGCGCCGCGTTCTCTGCGGCCTGCGACCCGATCGGCATGGCGTGCGTCGGGACGGCAGCCTCCGGCGCGCGCGTGGCGGCACGTTTTTCCGTCCGCATCGGCGTCGCCGGATCGCTGGCGACGACCGAACCGTCCTGAAGGATCGTCTGCGCCGGCGGCAGCGGGGCAGGCTCGGGCGCGACCGGGGGGACCAGGGCCGGAAGCACGGCGTTCCCGGCCATCAGCTCCGCCGGAACGACGGTTTCCGGCATCGGCATGCACGCCGGCGGCGGCATGGCTTCCGCATCGGTCGCCACGGCATCGTCGGCCTCGGCCTCGACCGGCCGTTCGCGCGGCACGTCCGCCTCCGGCTTCCGTCCGCGTGGCACGGGCAGGGCGAAACGCGGCGGTGGCGGCAGGACCGGTATGGCGGGCGTTGCGGTTTCGGGCGGCGGGGCATCCTCGTCGGGCAGCAGCTTGGCCAGCGTCGCCACGGCCGCAGCCGCCACCGGTACGGCGACCTTCGGGCCGGCCGTTTCCGCCGGCAGCATCGACACCGCCTCGGTCGCAGAGACCGGCAGCACCGGCGTCGCATCGTCCGGCACGGCGACCGGCAAGGCGTTGCCGGGCAGGGCAGCGATCTGCCGCACCGCCGGCGCCGCGTTCGCCGCCACCGTCTCGGCAGGTGCCATTCCCGCCAGCAGCGCCGCGAAACCGGCCGTCGGCTGGCCGAGGACCGGCATCGCCTGCATCGCAAGCGGGGAGGTGGTGCTGGTAAGGGCGGAGAGCAGCTGCATGGGTCGATCCGTCAAGCGTTCGACCGGTCGATCAGCAAGGATCGTGCCGATTTGGCCGGCGTACCGGCGGCGCATTCTCCATCGCGCGCAATTCGCGCAAGGCGCGGGCGGCGTGCGCGCGGTCGAGCAGCTTTTCGACCGCGCTCTGGTCGCGCCTTGCCGCCATCGTCGCCGAGCGTGCGCGCACCAGCCCGTCATCGGCCTGCGCCACGCGACGTTCGACGACCTGCGCCGTCGCGTGCAGCTTCTCGCGATAATGCGCGGCGGCGCCCAGCGTCTGCGCGCTGGCGCTCGGCGTCGGTACCGGCGACACGGCGTGCGCCAGGTTGAGGATGCGTTCGCGCAGCGCGATCTCGTCCGCCACGCGCGCGGCGGCGCGGGCTTCCTCGGCCTGGGTCAGGTTCAGCTGCATGGTCCGCACGCGCAGCACGCGGGCGAGGCGTTTGGCCTTGTCAGACACCGAACACCCCCACCAGCTCGGCGACGGCATCGTCGAGCGACACGATCTCGTCCGAATCCTGCTTCACATATTCCATGACGGCGGGATGGGCGGCCAGCGCGCCGTCGATCGCGGCATCGGTGCCGGGGCGGTACGCACCCATCAGCACGAGGTCGCGATTTTCCTCATAGGTCGCCAGATGCCGGCGCAGCACGCGCGCGGCGGCAAGGTGCGGCTTGTCGGCGATGTCGGTCATCACCCGGCTGACCGACGGCCCCAGGTCGATCGCCGGATACACCCCGCGCTCGGCCAGTTGCCGGCTGAGCACGATATGCCCGTCGAGGATCGAGCGTGCGGAATCGACCACCGGATCGCTGTTGTCGTCGCCATCGGCCAGCACGGTATAGATCGCGGTGATCGACCCGCCGGTGCGCACGCACGTCCCCGCGCGCTCGATCAGCCCCGGCAGCATCGCGATGGCGCTGGGCGGATAGCCCCGCGCGGAAGCCGGCTCGCCCAGCGCCAGCCCGATCTCGCGGCCGGCATGGGCGACGCGCGTCAGCGAATCGATGATGAGCAGCACCTTCTTGCCCTGTTCGCGAAACGCCTCGGCGATCGCGGTCGCGCGCAGCGCGCCACGGATGCGCAGCACCGGCGAATGGTTCGCGGGAACGGCGACCACGACCGACCGCGCCCGCGCATCGCCCTTCAGCTTCGTTTCGAGGAAGTCGGACACCTCGCGGCTGCGCTCGCCGATCAGGCCGACGACGATCACGTCGGCCTTGGCGGCGCGGACCATCATGCCCAGCAGCACCGACTTGCCGACGCCCGACCCGGCCATGATGCCGACGCGCTGGCCCTGGCCGATGGTCAGCAGCCCGTTGATCGCGCGCACGCCGACATCCATCGGTTCGAGGACCCGGCCCCGGTCCAGCGGCGACTGGATGCGTCCGGCCAGCGGCCAGCGGCCGGCACCCCGGATCGGCCCCTTGCCGTCGATCGGCTTGCCCGCGCCGTCGACCACCCGGCCCAGCAGCGCGTCGCCGACCTCGGCCTCGCCCGGCTTGTCGCCCGGCCGCACCAATGCGCCGGGGAGGAGGGGGGCAGGCCCGCCCAGATTCATCATCAGCGTCCGCCCGTTGCGGAAACCGATCGCCTCCGCCTCGATATGGCCGCCGTCGCCGGTGCCGACCTGGCACACGGTGCCGACCGGCAGCGACAGCCCGACCGCTTCCATCAGCAGTCCGTCATAGCTGGCGAGCCGCCCGGCCACGCGTGCGCGCGGGCGGAAATCGGTGGGGGCGAGGGCGTCGATGTAATCGCCCGCGAATCGGTTGAGCATCAGTTGGGCACCGGTACGGTTTCGATCGCCGCGCCCAGCTGTTCCAGCCACAGCGACGGCCCGTCCTCGACCACGGTCGAGGCGGATTCGAGGATGAAGCCGCCGCGCTCGACCTGGGCGTCGGCGACCGGGAACACCGCCTTGGGCAGCTTGCCCTCGACCAGCGCGATATCGGCTTCGTGCATCCGCAGGATCGCCGATTCGGCACCGTCGGCCAGCAGGTCGGCGGCGGCGTCGATCCGGTCGATCAGGTGGTTGGCCGACACGCCGACCTCGCCGACGATCTGGCGGACCAGCGTCAGCACCGTCTGGCGCAGCCTGGTCGCCATCGCCTCGCGGTCGACATGCGTCGCGGTGCCCAGCGCCTCGGCAAGGCGCGCCAGCAGCGCGTGGTCGCGCGCGGCGTCCGACTTGCTGGCGGCGGCCGCGGCGGCAAGACCCTCCGCATAGCCGGCGGCACGTGCCTCGGCCACCGGATCCAGCGTCGATGCGACCTCGTCGACCACGGTCGAGAACGGGTCCCACCCCTCGGTCGGGTTGGCATCCGGATCGGCCGGACGGAAATGCTTCGGGCCGCCCGCCGCGGCGCTGCCGCCGAAGTCGCCCGGGCGCACCGGCATCACGCCGGTCGCCGCGAACGGATCGGGCGTGCCGAACGCGCGCGCGAGGATGTCGGCGGCGGCGACGTGCCGGCTGGCGAAGCCCGCGACGAAGCCGCTGGCGGTGGCGGGGGCGCTTTCAAACATAATCGTCGTCGCCGCCGCCCATCATGATCGTCCCGTCCTTGGCCAGCTGGCGCGCCACGGTGATGACGCCCTTCTGCGCATCGAGCACCTCGGCCAGCTTCATCGGCCCGCGCGCCTCCATCTCGTCGCGAATGCCGTCGGCGGCGCGTGCCGACATGCAGCCGAGGAACCGCCCGCGGGCCGCCTCGTCCACGCCCTTGAGCGCGCGCACCAGCATGTCGCTGTCGACGTTGCGGATCAGCACGCCCAGATTCTTGTCGTCCATCTCCAGCAGGTTGTCGAAGACGAACAGCTGGTCCTCGATCTGCCGCGCGATGTCGCGGTCGATCTTGGCCAGTTTCGGCATGACCCGCGTCTCGGTCGCCTTGCGGCCCGACGACAGGATCTTGGCGGCGTCCTTGGCTCCGCCCAGTTGCACGTTGGTGCCGCTGGTCCGCCCGGTCATCCGCCGCGACAGCATCGACTTCAACGTTTCGATCGCCTCGGCGGTGATCGGGCCCAGCTTGGCGATGCGATGCAGGATCTGCGGCTGCGACGCTTCGGGCAGCCCTTCCAGCACCTGCGCGGCGATGCCCGGCTCGAGGTTGGCGAGCAGCACCGCGGCGATCTGCGGATGTTCGTCCTTGATAAGGCTGACGATCTCGGCAGCGTCCATCCAGTCGAGCAGCTCGATAGCGCAGGCGGTTTCCACCGGGGTGATCCGCGCCAGCACGCTCTCGGCCTTGGCGGCACCCAGCGCCTTGTTCATCACCATTTCGATGTGCGGGCGCGGGTCGAAGCCGACGGTCGTACGGTCGCGGGCCTTTTCGACGAAGTCGTCGAGGACCACGGTCACCTCGTCCTCGCTCACGTCGGCGACGGTGAACATCGCCTTGCCCAGCTGCTGGACCTCTTCGGGGTCCAGCTTCTGCAGGATCGCGGCGGCTTCCTCGTCGCCGACCAGCATCATCAGGACCGCGGCGCGCTCGACGCCGCTATGGATGCGGGTGGGGGCGTTCACTGCTTGGCATCCGACTGGATCATGTCGCGCACGGCCAGCGCGGCGCGCGCCGGATTGTCGCGGGTGAAGCCGCGGACCAGCCCGACCCGGTCGTCATAGCTGCGCGCGCTCTCCAGCATTTCCATGCTCACCTGCTCGGGCTGGCTGCCCGATGGTTCGGACGGGGCGGGGGCGGCCAGCGCGGCGGCCTGTGCGGTGGCATCGGCCTCGCGCCGCTTGTTGATCGCCTTCACCATCGGGCGGACGCCCATGAACAGGACCAGCAGCGCGATGATGAGCGCGGTGCCGTTGCGTGCCGCCATCGGCACCCAGTCGGCATCGTACCACGGCCGGGCGACCTCACCGGGCACCGCCTCGGGCGAGAATTTGCGGCTGATGACGGTCACCGTGTCCTGGCGCTGCTGGTTGTAGCCGACCGCCGCCTTCACCAGGTCGTTGATCTGCTGGATCTCGGCCGGGGTGCGCGGCTTGGCGCCTTCGGGTTCGCGCAACAGCACGGCGACCGACAGGCGACGGATCGATCCAGGCGCGGCGCGGGTCACCGACACTTCCTTGCCGAGGTCATAGGCGCGGTTGAAGTTCTCGCTGGTCTTGACCGGCGGGGTGGCGCCGGGCGCGGTGCCGGGCTGGACCGTCGCGCCTGCCGGACCCGGCGTCGCGGTCGCCAGCGTCGATGCGGCGGGCGGCGTGTTGCTCAGCGCGCCGGGGATGCCGCCGGGGGTCGTCTCGCCCGGGGTATTGCCCTGCCACGTGCCCTGCTCGGCACGGACCACGCCCTGCTTGTCATAGCTTTCGCGCGTCGCCTGGCTCTCGTCCAGATCGACATCGGCCTGTATCTCGGCCGAGAAGTTGCCGGCACCCAGCAGCGGGGTGAGCAGCGTGGTGAGCTGCGCGCGATACTTGTCCTCGATCCGGCGCTGATAGTCGATCCGCTCGTCCGACAGGGTCGATCCCTCGCTGCCGTCGGTCGGCTTGCTCAGCAGCGCGCCCATCTGATCGATGATCGTCACCTGATCGGCCTTCATTCCCGGCACCGAGCTGGCGACGAGGTTGACGATCGAACGGACCTGCGCCTGGCTGAGGCTGCGGCCGGGTTCGAGGCGGACGATGACCGAGGCGGAGGGCTGGGCGTTGTCGCGCACGAACACCGACGATTCGGGCATCGCCAGGTGGACGCGCGCGTCGGCGACCGATTCGATCTCGCTGATCGACTTGGCCAGTTCGGTCTCGCGCGCCTGGCGCAACCGCTCGCCTTCGACGGCGCGCGAAACGCCCATCGGCAGCTGGTCGAGGATCGCATAGCCGCCCGGCGCCGCCTTGGGCAGGCCCTGTCCGGCCAGCAGGATGCGCGCGCGGTGGTAATCGTCCTCGGCGACGGTGATGCCGCCCGAATCGTCCACGCTGCTGCCGATCTTCGCCGCGCCCAGCGCGTCGACCACCGCCTGCTTGTCGCTGTCGGGCAGCTGCGGGAACAGCACGCGCTGCGGCGGCGTCGCCAGCGCCATCCACGCCAGTGCCGCCGACAGGACGAGCCCGACGATGAAGATCATCGGCAGGCTGCGCCTGACCGCAGGGTTCTTCATGATACCGCCGATCTGCGTCAGCGGATTGGCGAAGCGGGCGGGGGCCGCAGCGGCGGGAACGCCGCCTGCACCGGTGGTGGCGAGTGCGTTTTCCATATCAGACCGGCATGCTCATGATGTCCTTGTAGGCGGACAAGAGTTTGTTCCTGACCTGCATCGTCGCCTCGAAGCCGACCGATGCCTGCTGGCGCGCCATCATCACCTTGGCGATGTCCACGGTCTCGCCGCGTTCGTACATCGCCGACAATTCGCTCGCCTTGTTCTGCTGCGCATTCACGCCCTTCAGCGCGTCGCCCATCGCGTCGGCGAAGCTGGTCGGCTTCGCCGGTTCGGCCGGCACCGGGGCGGCCGCGACCTGCGCGTTCGCCTTGGACAATGCCTGGTTGCGCTCGAGGATCTGGGCGCGCAGCGCCATCACCCGGTCGATGCCCATCGCACCGCCGACCCCGCCGACGCCGCTCATGCCGACGCCGCCATCGACTGGGCCGCCGGAGCCTGCCCGAGCAGCTCGCCGGCCTCACGCGCCTTGGCGAGGCGGTAGCGCAGCGTGCGCTCCGAAATGCCCAGCCGCCGCGCGGTCTCGATCCGGTTGCCGCCGCATTCCTCCAGCGTGCGGCGGATCGCCGCGAACTCGTGGATCTGGACGATGTTGGTCAGCGTGCCGGCCACCGGCTCGACGCTGCGCAGCGCCGGGGCGGCATTGGCGTTGGCCGCGCTTGCCCGGTCGAACACGATGTCGTGCGCCTCGATCCGGTCGCCCATGCCCAGCAGCAGCGCGCGCTGGATCACGTTCTCCAGCTCGCGGGCATTGCCCGGCCAGTCGTGGCGCACCAGCATCGCCAGCGCCTCGTCCGAAATCCACGGCAGCGTCTGGCGCATGCCCGCATGGCGCACCACCATCGCGGCGGCCAGCGCGGCGACGTCGCCGGTGCGCTCGTTCAGCGCGCGGGTGGTCAGCGGAAACACGCTCAGCCGGTAATACAGGTCGGCGCGGAAACGGCCCGCCGCCACCTCGTCCTGCAGGTCGCGATTGGCGCAGGCGACGACGCGGACGTCGACCGCCTCGGCCTGGGTCGCGCCGATCGGCACCACCTCGCGCTCCTGCAACACGCGCAGCAGCTTGGCCTGCAACGCCAGCGGCAGCTCGGCGATCTCGTCGAGCAGCAGCGTGCCGCCATGCGCCGCGCGGAAAAAGCCTTCGCCCGCAGCGCCTGCGCCGGTGAACGCACCCTTCACATGGCCGAACAGCATCGCTTCCAGCATGGTTTCGGGCAGCGCGGCGCAGTTGATCGCGACGAACGGGCCGTCGGCGCGGGCGCTCTCGGCATGGATGGTGCGCGCCAGCACTTCCTTGCCGGTGCCGGTCGGGCCGTTCACCAGCACGGTGATGTCGGCGGCGGCGACGCGGCGGGCCAGCGCCTGGAGCGCGAGGCTCTCGGGATCGGCCGCGACCGCCTCGTGCCGGCCGCACAGCAGCGCGGCGGCAAAGGCATGGGCCAGCTCGGTATCGGCATGGGAATAGGACAGGCGGGCGGGGCGACCATCGGCGAACGGCGTAGCCGACGCCGGACCGTCGGCCAGCACCAGCGTACGCGCCGCGATCGGCGGCACTTCGCCTTCCATGACCAGGAACACGTCGCCCGGCCCCGGCTTCTGCCCGGCATTGGCGAGGGCGAAGCCCTGCGCACGCAGCGACGAGACCAGCGTGAACTTGGCGCCAAGCACGGCAGCGGATGGATAGATCGAGCGCATGGTTTCGGACATTCCCCCTGAACGGCACCCTTTTGCCGGCAAATGGTTAACGCCCGGTAAAATGACCGCCGATTCGGCTCTGTACTCCGCGTACGTACCCTCGCGCGCGCGAGCCCTCCGAAAATCCGGAATTTTTCTGCTTAATCCGGTCCGGTGCGTGCCGTTTCTCCGGGCAGCAGCTTCGTTCCCGCACGCTTCAAAGGGGGGATCGCGGGGCGCTTGAAGCCAGACCGGAGGATACATCAATGACCGTTATCGGATCCAACATCGGATCGCTGCGCGCAGCCAACGCCTCGACCGCCGCCAATGATTCGCTCAAGGCGTCGATGGAGCGCCTTTCGACCGGCAAGCGCATCAACTCGGCCAAGGACGACGCCGCCGGCCTCGCCATCGCCAGCCGCATGACCAGCCAGATCAAGACGATGGCCGTCGCCGCGCGCAACGCCAATGACGGCATCTCGATGGCGCAGACCGCCGAAGGCGCGCTGGGCGAAGTAACCAACATGCTGCAGCGCATGAAGGAACTCGCCGGCCAGGCCGCCAACGGCACGCTCGGCAATTCCGAGCGCAAGTCGCTCCAGTCGGAAGTCTCGCAGCTGACCGCGCAGATCAACGACATCTCGAACAAGACGAACTTCAACGGCATCAACCTGCTCGACGGTTCGGTGAAGAGCGTCTCGCTCCAGACCGGTGCGCAGGCCGGCCAGACCACCTCGGTCAGCCTCGCCAACACCTCGGCCACCGCGCTCGGCCTGAACGGCTACCGCGTCGAAGGCCAGGCGACCACCGGCCGCATCAGCGCCGCGACGGTCAACGCCGGCGACATCCAGATCAACGGCAAGAACGCGTTCAGCGCCAACCTGACCGCCGGCACCGCCGAAACCACGGCAGCCGCGATCAACACCAACACCGGCCAGACCGGCGTGTCGGCGACCGCGTACAACACCCTGTCGGGCGGCCCGATCGCTTCGGGCGGCGTGACCAGCACGACCGGCTTCTCGATCGCGGTCGGCGGCGGCACCGCCGTCAACGTGACCGGCGCGAACGGCCAGGAACTGGTCGACAAGATCAACCGTGACGTGGGCGGCATCAGCGCGCAGCTCGACAGCGAAGGCAAGATCGTCCTGTCGAACGACACCGGCAAGACCATCGTCATCGCCGGCGCCGATGCGGGCAAGGCGGGCTTCACCGCCGGCACCTATGGCGGTTTCGTGGCACTCAACAGCTCGGATGGCCAGCCGATCGACATCAAGCGCGGCACTTCGGGCGATGCGACCGACCTGACCGCACTGGGCCTGAACGAAACCTCGACGACCGACGCGGTCAAGGGTTCGGCCGTCGGCTCCACCGCGCTGGCCGTCACGGACGACGTGAAGATCAACGGTGTCGCCATCGGTGCGTCGAACGATGCCTCGGCCGCTTCGAAGGCCGCCGCGATCAACGCCACGTCGAAGGACAGCGGCGTGACCGCGACCGCGACGACGACGGCCACCGTCGCCCTCGACTCGTCGAAGATCGTCGCCGCCAACGAACTGACCATTAACGGCGCGACCGTGACGCTCAGCGATGTCGACGGCACGACCGGCATGTCGATGTCGGACGTGGTCAAGAACATCAACGACGCCGGCATCAGCGGCCTGGTCGCGTCGAGCGACAAGGACGGCAACCTGATCCTGACCTCGTCGACCGGCAACGACATCACGCTGAAGGACGGCGCGGCCGGCACCTCGGCTGGCCTCGTGATCGGCATGAAGGGCGATGACGGCGGCGCCTCGACCGGCACGATCGCGGCCGGCCTGACCCTGCGCGGCCGGGTCGAGCTGAAGTCGGACTCGGGTGCGGAAATCCGCGTCGAAGGTTCGAGCGCCTCGCTCGCCAAGGTCGGCCTCGCTGCCCAGGGCGGTGCGGAAAGCATGGTCGGCGGCGCGCTGAATGTCTCGACCCAGGCGAATGCCTCGGTCGCGATGAACGCCATCGACAAGGCGCTGGACAAGGTCTCGTCGATCCGCGGCGACCTCGGTGCGGTGCAGAACCGCCTGCAGGTCACCGTCAACAACCTGACCACGACCTCGTCGAACCTGCAGGAAGCCCGCAGCCGCATCGAAGATACCGACTTCTCGTCGGAATCGACGGCGCTCGCCAAGGCGCAGATCCTCGGCCAGGCCTCGACCGCGATGCTGGCGCAGGCCAACCAGTCGCAGCAGGGTGTGCTCAAGCTGCTCGGCTAACCGTTTCCGGAGGCCGCCGTTCCCCCTTTGAAAGAAGGCGGCGGCCCCGGACCTCCCGGCAACGGGACGAGCCCCCGGCGACCGAGGTCGCCGGGGGCTTTCGGCGTTTCCGGAAAGCGGGCAGGCGGACTCTATACATAGGGCGCTGTGCGGAGCGGGCGTGCGAGATCCGAAATCCTCCCCGCCCCGCGGGGAAGGGGACCATGCGCAGCATGATGGAGGGGCGTGGCCGCAGGTGAAACACCAAGGGCAAGGACGACGGGGAAAACTTCCCGTACCCCCGCGCAGGCGGGGGCCAGGGCCAGATTGAACTGCCGTTGCGATCGGTACTCTGTGCCCCCGCCTGCGCGGGGGCACGAGACGTCCGCCAAACTCCAACCCAAACTTCAACTGCGCGACGAGCAAGGCGTGGTGGAAAATGACCAAACCTCCCCGCAGGCGTACCCCGGCGCAGGCCGGGGCCCAGTCGGGGGGCGTATCCCCTCAATCGACAGCGCATCCCGACTGGACCCCGGCCTCCGCCGGGGTACGCCTGCTGGCGAGGCAACCGATGGCGTCCATCGGACCGCACTGATCCGTCACCATCCGCCACCACATCCCGTCGCCCCAGCGCAGGCCGGGGCCTCCCGCGGGGAGGCGCGCAACTGCGCCACCACCGGAAGCAACCGACCCGCTTTCCTACAACCCACCCGCTACGCTAGCATCCGCATCCCGCTCTTTCCCATCGCCAAATCCCTGTCGTTCGCCGCCCCGCCACACCCGCGCACAACAATGCGCACGAGTGTGACCTTTGTGACCTTTGCCCACGCAAAGACGGGGCCGGACCCTCGTCCGACCCCGCCCAGGCCGCCAACAGACCCGCCGGCCGCCTTACCCGGTAGCCCGCGCCAGCGCCCGTTTCAGCTTCTCGTGCGCCGCCTTCTTGATCTGGCAGATGCGCGCCGCACCGACGCCCAGCACCTGCCCGATCTCCTCGAGGTTGAGTTCCTCGACATAGTAAAGCTGGATGACCTGCGCCTCGCGCTCGGGCAGCGCGGCGATCGCGGCGATCAGCGTGCTCCGCAGCTCGCCTTCCGCCAGCGCCTCGAACGCATCGGGGCCGTCGTCCATGAACCACGGCGCCTCGTCGGTATAGACGTCATCGATCGAATCGAACTGCACCGACTGGACGTCGGCATAATCGACGCGCAGCCGCCCCAGCGGCACGCCCAGCCGGTCGGCGATCTCGGCCGGCACCGGCGCGCGGCCCAGCTCCTGCGTCAGCACCGACACCGTCTTCGCATAGTCGCGCCGCCGCTTCATCGCGCCGCGGCTGATCGTCGCCTGTCGCCGCAGCTCGTCGATCATCGCCCCGCGCAGCCGGGTCGCCAGATATTGCTCGAACGTCACCGTGCCCCGATCCTCGAAGCCCGGTACCGCCTCGACCAGCGCGACGAGGCCGACCTGCACGAGATCCTCGACATCGACCATCGTGCTCATATGGCCGTGGACGTGCCACGCGATGCGGCGGACCAGCGGCAGGTGGCGGCGCACGATCGCGTCGCCGTCGTTGGGCCTCGCGTGACGGGTATAGACCGGCACGCTCGGTTCGGGCTGGGGAAAGAAGGGGGCGTTCATGCGGGAATGGCCTCCGGGGCACCGATGACGGCGACGACTTCGACTGCCTTGTCCTCGGGAACCTCGAAGAAGCTCATCACCGGGGTGTCGGGCAGGCAGGTCTTGACGAGCTTGCGGATCGCGACGCGGATCGACGGCTGCACGACCAGCGCGAACGGCTTGGCCTCGGCCATCAGCGGCTGCGCGGCATGGGTCAGCGCGTCGACGATGCGGCGACCCAGATCGGGTTCGATCGCGTGGCGGCCGCTCGGGTCGCCCCGCATCGCCTGCCCGAGGATCGCCTCCAGCTGCCCCTCCAGCGTCATGACGCGTAGCGGCTCGCGCACCCCGCACAGCTTCTGGATGATGAGGGCACCCAGTTCGGGCCGGATCAGCTCGACGATCTCGTCGGCGTCCTGCGTGCGCTGGGCGACGACGACGATCGCGGCGGCGATGCGGCGGAATTCCTTGAGCGTGATGTTCTCGGCCAGCAGCGCGCGCAGCACCTGCGTCAGCGTGGTGAGCGACAGCGGGTTCGGGCACAGGGCGGCGACCAGATTGGCAGCGCGGTCCTTCAGCCCGTCGAGCAGCGACTGCACCTCGTCCGGACCCAGCAGTTCGGTCGCGTTGGTCGTCAGCACATGGTTCAGATGGGTGGCGATCACCGTCCCGGCATCGACCACCAGATAGCCGGCGCCGGTGGCGGCATCCGAATCGCCCGGATGGATCCATACCGCGTCGAGGCCGAAGGTCGGGTCCTTCGCCGCCTTGCCGTCGAGGAATCCGCCGACCGCCTGGCCGGTATCGAGCGCCAGCATCTCGGTCGCCGACGCCATGTCCTCGCCGACGACGACGCCGCCGATCGAGATGCGATAGGTGTACGGCGCGAGGTTGATGTCGTCGCGCACCTTCACCTGCGGCACGACGAAGCCCAGTTCCTTGGACAGCTGGCGGCGGACCCCGGTGATCCGGCTCATCAGCGGCGCGCCCTTGCGCTCGTCGACCAGCGGCACGAGGCCATAGCCGATGTCGAGCATGATGTGGCAGGTGTCGCTGACCTCGTCCCAGCCGATCTTCGACAGGTCGGTCGGTTCGGCCAGCGCCTCGACCGGCGGGGCGGGGGGCGGTGCGTTCTTCTGCTTGGCGAGCTTCCACGATGCGAAACCGGCGATGCCCGCGGCGGGTGCCAGCACCAGGAACGGCATGCCCGGCAGCATCGCCAGCAGGCCGAGGATACCGGCGACCGGCGCCCAGGTGCGGTGCGATGCGAACTGGCTGCCGATCTGTCCGGCGAGGTCCTGTTGCGAGGTGGAGGTGACGCGGGTGACGATGGCGGCGGCGGCGATCGACAGCAGCAGCGAGGGCACCTGCGCGACCAGCGCGTCGCCGATCGCCAGCAGGACATAGGTCTGCGCCGCTTCGCCGACCGCCATCTGGTGGCTGACGACGCCGAGGATCAGGCCACCGACGATGTTGATCGCGAGGATCAGGAGGCCTGCGACCGCATCGCCCTTCACGAACTTCGACGAACCGTCCATCGCGCCGTAGAAATCGGCTTCGGCGCCGGTCTCGATGCGCTTGTTGCGGGCTTCGTCCGGGGTGATGAGGCCGGCGTTCAGGTCGGCGTCGATCGCCATCTGCTTGCCGGGCAGCGCGTCTAGGGTGAAGCGCGCCGACACTTCGGACACGCGGCCGGCACCCTTGGTCACCACGATCATGTTGATGATGATGAGGATCGAAAAGACGAAAAGACCGACGACATAGTCGCCGCCGATCAGGAAGGTGCCGAACGCCTCGATGACATGGCCCGCCGCCGCTTCGCCCTCATGCCCGTGGACCAGCACGACGCGGGTCGACGCGACGTTCAGGCCGAGGCGGAACAGCGTCGCGAACAGCAGCACCGTCGGAAAGGCGGAGAAGTCGAGCGGCTTCTGCGCGTTGAGCGCCACCATCAGCACCGCGATCGAGATCATGATGTTCATGACGAAGAAGATGTCGAGCATGAACGCCGGGATCGGCACGACCATCAGCAGGACGAGCAGCAGGATCGCGCCGGGCAGCGCCGACTGGCGCATCGCGGGCAACAGGCTCTTGGGATTGCTCAGGATCGCCTGCATCACGCGTTACCCAGATTGGCGAGGATCGAATAGGCGAGCCGCGCGGACTCCGGGGTCGGGCGGTAGAGCGAGGCCATCTGCACCGGGTTGGCGGTCGCATCGCCGCTGCGGCTGCGCACGACGTTCAGGTTGGCGAGCGTCGTGGTCAGCCACGCCTCGTCACCGCCCTGCGCCTCGTTGCCCATGATGACGTCGCCGCCGAAGCCGTTGAGCAGCACGGCGGGCTGCTGCATCCGGTTGACCGGAAAGCCGCCCGGGACCCCGGCGCTGTCGACGCCGCTGCCGCCGCCGGCCTTCGCCCCGCGGTCCAGCTTGGTCGCCATCCTGTCATAGATTTCGGCGAGCGAGCGCGGCTGGCCGCCGGCACCGTAGAAGATCGAGCGGTTGGCGCGCGCCGCGGCGGGGAACATGCCGGCGGCCGAACGGTCGGGATTGTTCTGCATCGTGGTCAGGAACTGGCGCGCACCGCCCAGCCCCAGGAAATGCGCCATGTACAGGTCGGTGCCGGTCGCGCTGCGGCCCAGCGCGCCTTCCAGCGCGGCCTTGTTGTCGGCGGCGTGTTCGGCGGCCATCAGCGACGATGCCTGCGGGTCGTTGCGCAGCTGGAGGATCGCGTGGCGGGTCGCGCCGTCGGCGACGTAGTAGCGGCCGTTGCTCCCCTGGCGGATGCTGTCAGACGCCCATTGCATCCCGTGTTCGGCGCCATGCGCCTTCACCACGCCCAGCCAGCTCTGTTCGACGAACTGGTAGAGGCCGGTGGCGGAGGAGGTCCCGGCGCGGGCATTGGTCTGCAGGCCGCTTTCGACCTGCGCCTGCCCCAGCAGGTAATTGAAATCGACGCCGGTCCGCGCGCTCGCCTTCGCGATCGCGCTGTGGACATAGGATCGGGCTTCTACCGGAACGACACTCATCGGGCTGTGCTTTGCTTCCCCTGTTCAGGAATGCTCACAGCAAGCTGCGTGCCAGTTTGGGATCGGGTGCCGTTCAACCAACCGTTCGTGCTGAGTAGGGGCTGAGCGCAGTCGAAGACCCGTATCGAAGCACCTGCCCCGAACGATCCTTCGATACGCCCCTTCGACAAGCTCAGTGGCTACTCAGGACAAACGGACGGGCCGGGTTCCGGAGGTAGTTGGGCCTTACCGATACGCCGCCGCGGCCATGCGCTGCGGGGAGGCGGCAATGCCTGGCCGGTAGGCCGGCAATCCGTCGCCGCCTGCCAGCTGGTCGATCCGCCGGCGGACATTGGCCGCCATCAGGTTGACGTAGATGCGCGCGGTCTCGTTCAGCCGCTGCGCCTCGCGCGCCAGCGCCTCCAGCTCGGCGTCGAGCGGCAGGTCGTCATTGGCGGCGACCGCCTCGATCCCCTGCAATTTCATCGCCGTCGCGGTTTCCAGCGCGGTAATGTCGTTCGCCTGCAACGCCGCGATCTCGGCATGAAGGCTGTCGATCACCCGGATCAGCGCATCACGCCGGTTCATTGCTGTTCCAATCGAGTTTCAGGGCGATCAGCCGGTCGGCGATGGTGGCGGGGGACAAGGGGAAACGTCCTTCGGAAATCGCCTTGCGGATCGTCGCGACGCGGTCGGTATCGACCGGTGGCGACGCCGACAGCGTCTTGGCGGTGGTGCCGCCCGACAGGAGTTCCACGCCGCTCCTGGGCGCGGCGACATCCTGCGGAGCCGCTGTCTGGCCCGTGCGTGCCTGTCCCTCGGTCCGCGCGACACCGCGCCCCCCGATCGACGAAACTAGCCTTGATCCGACTGCATCCACCATGTCCCCGTCCTTCGCGAACTGCTGACATGGGGAGAAACGGCGGGCGGCCGGACTTCTTTAGCAAAAAGTTACGGGCCATGAATTTTTCCGTAGGTAAGCCGGTACCGCCCAGAACCCGCTCTTTCGCGAGCTTTCAGACAGCGCTCTCAGCGCGTGAAGCCGGGCAGGGCGGCGCGTCCCGATTCCAGCGCGACCGCCTGGATCGGCGGCTTGGCCGGATCGACCTTCACCATCAGCCGCCCGCCGACCGGCGCGTCGCCCATTGCCACCCCGTCGCGGGTGATCGAGAAACCGGCCGCGCCGGCTTCGACCATGATCGGGTCGCCGCGGCGGATGACGGGCTCGGGCTTGGCCGGAGCAGCGGCGACCGGGGTCGGTGCCGCCCGTTCGGGCATGGCGCGGGTCATGCGGCGTACGGGCACATAGACCTTCCATGCCGGTCCCATGCAGCTGATGACGACCGCGTCCTGCCGGTCGGACAGCCAGCCGAACTGCGGCATCGCGCAGCGCGCCAGCTTCAGCCGCGGATCGACCGGCATCTGCGCGCCGCCGTCCATGCCGATGCTGGCACCGGTGAACTGCACCACCGCCTCGTCGAGCTGGGCGGTCGATTGATAGGTCTGTGCGGCGGCGGGGGCGGCGATCAGGACGGTGGCGGCGAACAGGCTGTGGCGGATCATCGGTCGGCTCCGGTGGAAACGGCAACCGGCGCTTGCCGGTCGGCAACGGCTTGCCGGTCACCGGCAAAGCCCAGGTCGATATGGACGCCGCGCCCGCCGGTACCGGGGGTCGCGAACGCGATCTGCGCCGGCGTCACCGCGCCTTCGCGTACCAGCAGCGCGGCGACGGCGCGCGCGCGGTCGGTGGCGAGGATCGCGGCGCTGCCGGTTGCGGGATCAACGTCCCGGTCCGAACCGGGGCTATCGGTTCCCCCGGTGAGCGTGACGGCGATCCGGTGGTCGGCGGCGGCCTCGCGCACGAAGTCGATGGTATTGGCGGTGCCGCCGGGCAGGGCGGCCGAACCGGGCGCGAAGCCGTCGACCATGGCCCGCTCCAGCGTCATCGGGATCGGTTCGGCATCGAACCCGGCACGGATACCGGCGGTCAGCGCCTGGCGATCGACGGCCTGTGCGGCCTGCAGGAACACGAAGAACCCGACCAGCAGCAGCGAGATATCGGCAAGCGTCGTCAGCCAGAGCGGCCGGCCGGGGGCGGTGTCGAAACGGGTCGTTCTCATTCTGCGGCCTCGCGAAGATGCGGGCGCTCGCGGCGGGCGAGCGCGACGAGGGGTGCCTCCAGTCGGGCGCGTTCGAATGCCTCGGCGCGCGCCAGCCGGCGCAGCCGCCCGGCGATCGGCATGCCGACCAGCGCGGCCAGCAGCGCGCCGTACAGCGTGGACAGCAGCGCGATCGCCATCGCCTGTCCGATCGCCGCGGGATCGGTCATCGCCATGAACATTCGCACCAGCCCGACCAGCGTGCCGATCATGCCC
Organism: Sphingomonas sp. 2R-10; assembly: GCF_030062225.1. Taxonomy (NCBI): domain Bacteria; kingdom Pseudomonadati; phylum Pseudomonadota; class Alphaproteobacteria; order Sphingomonadales; family Sphingomonadaceae; genus Sphingomonas; species Sphingomonas sp. 2R-10. Next base: position 81,002 of record NZ_JASCXF010000011.1, on the reverse strand, counting down.
AGCAGCGGCGCCAGCTCGGCGACCGCGCCCCACATGTCGGCGGCGGCAAGGTGCCGTTCGGCGCGGGCGTCGTTGCGGTGGCGCAGCCGTGCGCCGACCGCATCGGGGCCGGCGCCATCGACGATGCCGGCGATCGCGTCGGCGATATCGGGATCGGCGATGCGCGAGCGGTCGAGCGTCATCACGCCGTGCCGTCTGGCGATGCGGTCGAGCTTGGCGACCTGGTCCAGACCGTCCTCGGCGGAAAAGGGCCGGCGCCCCAGCGTGCCGAGCGCCCGCACCGCCCGGCCCAGATCGGCGGGCGGCGTACGGATCAGCAGCGCCAGCACGGTGCCGCCGACCACGAAGGCGGCGGCGACCGGATCGGCATAGGGGGCAAGCACGGACGGCATCATGCCCGCTGCTCTGCAAGGGCGATGCCAGTTTTACGGCGGCAAGCGCTTGCCGGTCGCGCGCGGCAATCCCCCCGGTTTGCCGATTTCCGGCGGGGTTCGGCGAAACTGGCACGCCCTTTGCTGTGATCCCGGGTGATGCGCATCCGGCGCGTCGACTTGGGGTTCGTCCGATGGCCGACAACGCTCTGTTCGGGATACATGGTGCCGCGCTGCAGGTACGCGCGCAGCGCATGGGGATGCTGGCGTCGAACATCGCCAACGCGTCCACCCCCGGATTCAAGGCGAAGGACGTCGACTTCCGCGCGGCGCTTGCCGGCGCGGAACAGGGCGGCAACGTCGATCGCTCGATCGACGGCAACACGCTCTATCGCCGGCCGCTGCAACCCTCGCTCGACGGCAACACCGTCGAACTGGTCACCGAACAGACCGCCTTCGCCGAGAATGCGGTCGCGTACCAGACGACCCTCGCGTTCCTCAACGGGCGCATCTCCACCATCACCCGCGCGCTGAAGGGGGAATAGCCCATGCCCGCACCCATGAGCATCTTCGAAGTATCGGGCCGCGCCATGTCGGCGCAGCTGATCCGGATGAACACCACCGCATCGAACCTTGCCAATGCCGGCGCGGTATCGACGACCGAGGCCGGCGCCTATCGCACGATGAAGCCGGTGTTCCGCACCAGCTTCGATGCGGCCAGCGGGCTGGCGACCGTCGATGCGGCGCAGGTCGTGACCGCGGGCGAGGCACCGTCGAAGCGCCACGACCCCGGCAACCCGCTGGCCGATGCCGAAGGGAATGTGTGGGAAGCCGCCGTCGACGAACCGCGCGAGCTGGTCGACATGCTCGATGCCGCCCGCACCTATCAGAACAACGTCGAGGTGATGTCGACCGCCAAGTCGCTGATCTCCGAAACGCTGCGCCTGGGACGCTGATCATGGCCACTACTTCCGTGCAGAACATTCCGACGGTCAAGGGCGCGAGCGACGCCGCGGCCAAGGCGAAGCTCGGCCAGCGCTCGCTGGGGCAGGAGGATTTCCTGCGCCTGATGACCGCGCAGCTGCAATATCAGGACCCGTTCAACCCGACCGACAACACCCAGATGGTGGCGCAGATGGCGCAGATGTCGTCGCTGTCGGGCATCACCGAGATGACGTCGACGCTCAAGACGCTGGCGGCGCGCATGTCCGACAGCGGGACCAGCGACGCCGTGTCGTGGATCGGCAAGGCGGTGCTGACCGAAAGCGCCACCGCGACCGCCGATACCAAGGGCAACGTCACCGGCGCGGTCGAACTGGACGCCGAAGCGGCACAGGTGAAGGTCGAGATCCGCGACGCGGCGGGCAATGTCGCCCGCGCGGTGTCGCTCGGCGGCCAGCCCAAGGGCCTGGTCGACTATCAATGGGACGGAAAGACCAACGACGGCAGCGCCGCCGGTGCCGGCCCCTATACCATCAGCGTCGCCGCCACCGACAAGAACGGTCAGGTGGTGAAGGCCCGCAACCTCACCTGGACCGGGGTTTCCTCGGTCATGCCCAATGGCGGCAAACCGATGCTGACCCTGTCGAGCGGCGAGCAGGTCCTCGCCGACTCCGTTCGCAAGATCGCCTGAATCCAACCCCTTTCATCTATTTCCGCAGGAGCCTGAGCCAATGTCCTTCTACACTTCGCTGTCCGGCCTGAAGGCCTCGCAGGTCGACATGGCGTCGATCTCGCACAACCTCGCCAACGTCGGCACCACCGGGTTCAAGAAGAGCCGCGCCGAATTCGCCGACGTGATCGCGTCGAACCTCGCCGTCGCGCCGACGCAGATGGTCGGTTCGGGTACCGTGGTGAAGGGCAACCGCCAGCAGTTCGGCGAAGGCAACCTCGTCCAGTCGTCGTCGTCGCTCGACATCGCGATCGCCGGCGACGGCTTCCTCGCGCTCAAGCAGGACCCGACCAAGGAAGGCCTGACCTTTACCCGCAACGGTTCGCTGCGCGTCGATGCCAACCAGTTCGTCACCGATGCACAGGGTGCGCGGTTGCAGGTGTATCCGGTCGACGGATCGGGCAACGTCGTCGCGACGACCCGCGCGTCGCTGAGCGACCTCGTGCTCGCCAGCACCTCGGGCAAGGCCGCCGGCACCAACAACGTCACGCTGGGCGTGAACCTCAACGCGCGTTCGGTCGTGCCGGACACCACGACGTTCAGCCGGTTCGATTCGTCGAGCTACAACGAATCGATCGCCACCACCGTCTATGACGGTGCCGGCAACCCGATGACGATGACGACCTATCTGAAGCGGACCACCGCGCCGGTCGTCACCACGCCGCCCGCGGCCGAGGATCTGTCGAGCACGTGGGAAGCGTACAGCTTCGTCGGCGATCAGGAGATGAAGGTCGGCGCGACCCAGGCCGTGCCGGTCACCTTCGACGCGACCGGCAAGCTGACGACGGCGGTCGCCACGACCTTCGATTCGTTCATGCCGGCCAGCGGCGTGGCGCAGCAGCAGATCACGCTGACCATCCCGACCACCTCGGCCGCGACGACCAAGCCGTTCAAGGTCGGGACCCAGACGCAGGACGGCATCGCCGTCGGCCGGCTGCAGGGCGTGACGGTCAACGAAAAGGGCATCGTCACCGCCAGCTATTCGAACGGCGATACCAAGGCGCTGGGCCAGGTTGCGATGGTCACCTTCTCGAACTCGCCCGGCCTGCGCCAGATGGGCAACAGCAACTGGCAGGCGACCGGCCTGTCGGGCGAACCGACCTTCGCCAGCTCGGGCGAGAACGGCGCCGGCTCGCTGATGTCGGGCATGATCGAGGGGTCGAACGTCGACATCACCGAGGAACTGGTCGGCCTGATCGCCGCACAGCGCAACTTCCAGGCGAACTCGAAGGCGCTCGACACCTCGAACCAGATCACGCGGTCGATCCTCGACCTGCGGGCTTAAGCGCTGAAACTGGCATGACCCTTGCTATGTAGCGAGGGTCATTCTTGGGAGGTTTCGATGGACCGGCTGGTCTACACCGCAATGTCGGGGATGCGTGGCCACATGGCCGCGCAGGCGACGATCGCGAACAACATCGCGAACGGCTCGACGATCGGGTTTCGCGCGGACAAGGTGGATTTCGAGCAGCTGCTGCTGAAGGGCAGGAACGGCGAGCTCGAAACCCGCTCTCCCTCCTCCGAGGAGGTGCGCGACATGGACCGCCGGGCCGGCGCCGTACTGGCGACCGGCCGTCCGCTCGACATCGCGCTGGAAGGCGACAGCTGGATGGCGGTGCAGGGTCCCGACGGCACCGAAGCCTATACCCGCCGCGGCGACCTGCAGGTTTCTGCCGCCGGCACGCTGGAAACCGGCGATCGCCTGCCGGTCATGGGCACCGGCGGTCCGATCACCGTGCCGCCGTACCAGGCGATCTCGGTCACCGCCGACGGCCGGGTGATGATCGTGCCGCAGGGCGCGGCGCCGGGCACGCCCGATCAGGAGGTCGGCCAGATCAAGCTCGCGAGCACCGCGGGCAGCAATACCGTCAAGGGCATCGACAACCTGCTGCACGTTCGCGGCGGCGGGGTCCTGCCCGGCGACATGACCGCCACGGTGCGCTCGGGCGCGCTGGAACAGTCGAACGTCAACATGACCCAGGCGCTGGTCGACATGATCGAGAACCAGCGGTCGTACGAAGTACAGGCGGGCATGTTGAAGCAGGCGAAGGAGATGGATGAATCCTCCGCCAACCTGATGCGCGTCCAGAGTTAAGGGAAACAGGACATGGCCAACGCCGCACTGCACATCGCCCGCACCGGGCTGGACGCCCAGGACACGCGGATGCGCGTCATCTCGAACAACCTGGCGAACGTCAACACGACCGGGTTCAAGCGCGACCGCGCCTCGTTCGAGACGCTCAGCTACCAGATCGTCACCGCACAGGGTGCCGCCTCGACCCAGGAATCGCGCTACGCCACCGGGCTGAACCTCGGCACCGGCGTGAAGGTGCAGGGCACCGCCAGCATCCAGACGCAGGGATCGCTCGCCTCGACCGGCAACACGCTCGACGTGGCACTGGAAGGCGACGGCTATTTCCAGGTGCAGCTGCCCGGCGGGCAGCTCGGCTATACCCGCGCCGGCAACTTCACCCGCTCGCCGGAGGGGATGCTGGTCACGACCGAGGGCTATCAGGTGATGCCCGGCATCACCCTGCCCGAAGGCGCGACCTCGATCACCATCGGCGGCGACGGCACGGTCAGCGCGACCATTCCCAACCAGACCGAAGCGACCCCGATCGGCCAGATCCAGGTCACGACCTTCGCCAATTCGGCCGGGTTGCAGCCGGTCGGCGACAACTTCCTGGTCGAGACCGGCGCATCGGGTGCGGCGCAGACCGGCGTCGCCGGTCTGGATGGCCGCGCCCGCATCCGGCAGGGCATGTTGGAAGGGTCGAACGTCAACGTCGTCGAGGAACTCGTCGACATGATCGAAACGCAGCGCGCCTACGAGGTCAATTCCAAGATGATCTCGGCCACCGACGAGATGCTGAAATATGTCAACCAGAACATCTGACCCCGCGCCCGCCCGCGCGCTCGCAGCCACCGCGCGCGCCATCGCGCTCGCCGCGGTCGTGCTGGCGGCAATGCCGGCAACCGCCCGCCCCCTGTTCGGCAGGAAATTGCCGCCCGAGGATTATACCGCGTCGCGGCCGGCGCACCCGGTGGTCGCGGTCGCCGCGACCGGCGCGATCTTTCAGGCGGATCAGGGCTATGCCGCGCTGTACGAAGGCTGGCGTGCCAAGAAGGTCGGCGACCCGCTGACCATCGTGCTGGTCGAACGCACCAGCGCGTCGAAGTCGGCAGGATCCAAGCTCGACAGCACCGGCGGGTTCTCGATCACGCCGCCATCGGTCGGGCCGCTGTCGTTCGATCCGAACATCGCCAAGGCATCGGGCGGCCGCAACTTCAACGGTGGCGGATCGGCCGACCAGACCAACGCGCTGTCGGGCGAACTGTCGGTGACCGTCGCCGAAGTCTATCCCAACGGCACCATGCTGGTGCAGGGGCAGAAGCGGGTGACGCTGAACCGCGGCGACGAATTCGTCGCGATCAAGGGCGTGGTGCGCTCGGCCGATGTCGACATCAACAACCGCGTGCCGTCGACCCGCGTCGCCGATGCCCGCATTTCCTACACCGGCAAGGGCGATGTCGCCCGCGCCAGCCGGCAGGGGTGGCTCAGCCGCTTCTTCCAGGTCGTCAGCCCGTTCTAGGACCGCCCATGCGCTTCCTGCTCGCCATCCTCGCCGCCTTCCTCATGATCCACCCCGCCAGCGCGGAACGGGTCAAGGACCTCGGTCGCTTCCAGGGCATCCGCTCGAACCAGCTGACCGGCTACGGCATCGTCGTCGGGCTGCCCGGCACGGGCGACGACAATCTCGAATATACCGTGCAGTCGGTGAAGGCGATCACGTCGCGCATGGGGCTGCAACTGCCGCAGGGGATGAACCCGGGGCTCAAGAACGCGGCGGTCGTCATGATCACCGCCGAACTGCCCGCCTTCGCCAAGCCCGGCCAGCGCATCGACGTGACCGTGGCGTCGATGGGCAAGGCCAAGTCGTTGCGCGGCGGTGCGCTGGTCATGACCCCGCTGATGGGTGCCGATGGCCAGATCTATGCGATGGCGCAGGGCAACCTCGCGGTCGGTGGCCTGGGTGCCGAGGGTGCCGACGGGTCGAAGATCGTCGTCAACATCCCCTCGGCCGGGCGCATTCCCGACGGGGCGACCGTCGAACGGACCGTCGACACCGGCTTCGCCACCGCGCCGACGCTGACCTTCAACCTGGCGCAGGCCGACTTCACCACCGCGCAGAATGTCGCGGGCGCGATCAACCGCCGCTTCGGCGCGGGCACCGCGACCGCGATCGACGCGGTGTCGGTGGCGATGCGCGCCGCGCCCGGTGCCGATACCCGGTCGATGCTGATGAGCGAGGTCGAGAACCTGCCCGTCGAGTCGGCGGAAACCGCCGCGCGCGTCATCGTCAACGCCCGCACCGGCACGGTCGTCATCAACTCCGCCGTCCGCGTTTCGCCCTCCGCCGTCACCCACGGCAAGCTGACGGTGAAGATCGACGAGGACCAGCGCATCAGCCAGCCCGCTCCCTTGAGCCAGGGCCAGACCGCGGTCGAACAGAAGAGCGGCGTGACGATCGAGCAGGAGGTCAAGCCGATGTTCCTGCTGGCGCCCGGCCCCAAGCTCGCCGACGTCGTGAAGGCGATCAACGCCATCGGCGCCTCGCCCGCCGATCTGGTTGCGATCCTCGAGGCGCTCAAGGAATCGGGCGCGCTCAAGGCGGAACTGGTGGTCCTGTGAGCGTGATCGGCGCGACGACCGGCATCGGGGTCGACACCAGCCGCATCGGTTCCGACAGGAACCTGAAGGCCGCGGGCGAACGCTTCGAATCGGTCTTCACCGGCATGATGCTGAAATCGATGCGCCAGGCGAAGCTCGCCGACGGGTTGTTCGAGAACAAGGCATCGGGCCAGTTCCGCGACATGTGGGATCAAAAGGTTGCCGAAGGCATGGCAGTCACCACCCCCCTCGGCATCGGCAAGGCGATGACCGAGTTCCTCGCCCGGTCGCAGACGGTTAACGCGCCGGAAACCGCCAATTCGACGCAAGCTGAGGCGCAGCCTGCCGTTAATCCCTCCGAAGGGAAGAGCGGATGAGCGACCTGCTGTCGATCGGCGCGAGCGGGGTCAGGGCCTATCAGTCGGCGCTGACCACGACGTCGGATAACATCGCGAACGCCGGGACGACCGGTTACGTCCGTCGCACGACCTCGCTGGCCGAGATCGGTGTCGGATCGTCGCGGCAGACCACCGGCAGCGGCGTGATCGTTGCCGGTATCGCGCGTGCGGCCGACATGTTCCGATCGGCAGAGGTACGGCAATCGTCGTCCGATGTCGCGCGCAGCGACGGCGGCATCGTCTGGCTCGAACGGATCGAGGATGCGCTGAGCAGCCGCGCGCTGACCACCCGCATGACCGCGTTCTTCAACACCGCGACGACGCTGTCGGCCGACCCGTCGGCCGATGCCCCGCGTCGCGCGATGCTGGAATCGGCGGAAAGCGTCGCGCAATCCTATTCGGGTACGGTCGGCGCGCTCGACGCCGCGTCGAACAATCTCGATCTGACGGCGAACAACGCCGTCGCGAAGCTGTCGAACGGTGCTGCGGTGCTCGCCCGCATCAACGATGGACTGGCCCGCGTTTCTCGCGGGTCGACCGGCGAGGCGCAGCTGCTCGACCAGCGCGACCGCATGCTCGACGAGATGAGCGAACTGACCGACCTCGACGTCAGGTTCGATACGGTCGGTCGCGTCACGGTGCGCGCCGGCGGCGCCGACGGCCCGCTGATGGTGCACGGGATCGAGGCGTCGGTCGTGCGCTATGGGCGCGACGATGCCAACATGCCCGTCTTCACGACGATGCGCGGCGGGCTGGAAAGTGTGCTGACCCCCCGCGGTGGCGGGCTGGCCGGGATGGTCGACGGAGCGCAACGGATCAACGCGATGCGTGGCGAAGTGGTGGCGCTCGCCACCGCCTTCGTCAACGGCGTCAACGGCGCGTTCGAAGCGGGCGAGGATGCCAATGGCGATCCCGGCACCGCGATGTTCGCGATCGACGCCGATGGTCGCGTCACCCGCGCGATGGACGATCCGAAAAAGATCGCGGCGGCCGCGCTCGGCAAGGGCGCGCGCGACAGCGGCAACCTGTCGGTGCTCGCCGATGCCCGCCGTGTCGGCGCGTTCGAGGCGAAGGCGGTGGCGCTCCAGTCGACCAACGGCTCGGCGCTGGCCTCCCGCAAGACGATCGCCGAGGCGCAGGGCGCGATCCGCGATTCGGCGGTCGATGCGCGCGACGCGTCGGCCGGCGTCAATCTCGATCAGGAAGCGGTCAACCTGATGAAGTTCCAGCAGGCATATCAGGCGTCCAGCCGCGTGATCCAGGTCGCGCGCGAGACGTTCGATGCGCTGATGGCGATCCGATAGGACGAATGATGCAGATCTCCACCGCCAGCTTCTACAACCGGTCGGCGTCACAGATGTCGAAGCTGACCAGCGACCTCGACCGGATCAACACCGAATTGTCGACCCAGAAGCGGCTGAATGTCGCGTCGAAGGACTCGACCGCGTGGATGATGCTGGGCGGCATCAAGAAGGAGGAAGCGGATTCGACCGCGTTCCGCGCCAACATCACCCTGTCGCGCGGGTTGCTGGCGCAGTCCGATACCGCGCTCGACAATGTCGGCGACCGGCTGGTGCGCGTGCGCGAACTGGCGACGCGCGCGGGCAGCGAGACGCTGAATTTCAAGGACCGCACCGCGATCGCGACCGAGCTGGGCCAGATTCGCGAAGGGTTGCTCGTGATGGCGAATGCGCGCGACGTGCGCGGCCATCCAGTGTTCGGCGGCACCGGCGACAGTGCCTTTACCAAGGACCCGACGACGCAGGCGATCAGCTATACCGGCAATGAATCGGTGGCGACGGTGCGTATCGGTGAGGCCAGCGAGATGCAGGTCGGCATCGACGGCCGGCGCGTGTTCGGCGGCGATGCGACGATGACCGGCGTGGTCGACGTGTTCAAGCTGATCGACGACCTGACGGCGGCGATGCAAATGCCGCTGACCGCCAACGATCCCCCGGCGCCCGTCGATCCGGCGGTAGATCCGACGACGATTCCGCCGTTCGACGAGGCAGCGGCACGGACCAAATATACGAAAAGCATCAGCGACGCGCTGACCCGGCTCGATTCGGCGGAGGGGCAGGTCTCGTCCGCGCGGGCGGCGAACGGCGCCCGCGCGGCGCGGCTGGAGATCGAATCGACCCAGCTCGACGCCATCGGCCTCGACCGCGAGGAGGCGCGCAGCGCGCTCGAGGATACCGACTGGCCGACGACGATGGTCGAATTCCAGAAGACGATGACCATCCTGAACGCGACGCAGGCGAGCGTGGCCAAGCTCGCGGGGTTGTCGCTGTTCAACTATCTGAAGTGAATGCTGACCGGCCGATTTACCCAAATCGCGGCCGGTAACGATTTCTCGACCTCTATCGTGGAAAAGGGGGATCGTATGACGCACCGCAACCGGCGGCGCTTCATCTCGTAATCCCAGGGGGCAAGCGCCACATGTTTCCGGCCATCGGCTTCGTCGTCCTCATCGCCATGGTTTTCGGCGGCTTCGCCTTTACCGGTGGTGCGCTGGGTCCCGTCATGCACGCGCTCCCGCACGAAATGCTCATCATCGGCGGTGCCGCGGTCGGCGCGCTCATCATCGGCAATTCGGGCCGTGAGCTGAAGGCCATGGGCTCGGGCTTCATGAAGGTCATGAAGGGGCCGAAGTACAAGAAGCAGGATTATCTCGACGCGATCTTCCTGGTGTCGAAGCTGATGAAGATGCTCCGCGCCGAAGGGCCGATCGCGCTGGAACCGCATGTCGAGGACCCGAAATCGTCGTCGGTGTTCGGCGAATATCCGCGCCTGATGAAGGACCATACGTTGGTCAACCTGATCGCCGACACGCTACGCCTCGTCGTCGTGTCGTCGGGCACGCTCGACGTGCACGCGGTCGAGGAGGTCATGGACAACGCCATCAAGACCCACCACCACGAGGAACAGGGCCCGCAGACGACCTTGCAGGGGCTGGCCGACGCCTTGCCCGCGCTCGGCATCGTCGCCGCCGTGCTGGGGGTGGTGAAGACCATGGGCTCGATCGACAAGCCGCCCTCGATCCTCGGCGGCATGATCGGCTCGGCGCTAGTCGGTACGTTCCTCGGCGTGTTGCTCGCCTATGGTATCGTCGGCCCGCTCGCGACGCGGTTGCAGCAGGTGATCGACGCCGACGCCGCCATCTATCACGTCGTCAAGCAGATCATCATCGCCTCGCTCCACGGCCATCCGCAGCCGCTGGTGATCGAGGCGGCGCGCTCGGGCATCGCGCATCACAACCAGCCCGGCTTCGCCGAAGTCTTCGACGGCCTGCGCGGACGCTGATCCATGGCGCGCGCTCCCCACGGCAACAACCAGCCGCCGCCCGTCATCATCGTCAAGAAGATCATCGAAGCCGGCCATGGCGGCCATCACGGCGGCGCGTGGAAGGTCGCCTATGCCGATTTCGTGACGGCGATGATGGCGTTCTTCCTGCTGATGTGGCTGCTGGGCGCCACGACCGAAAAGCAGCGCAAGGGGCTGGCCGATTTCTTCGCGCCGACTTTGGTCGAGGTGAAGGCGGGATCGGCGGGGTCGAACGGGCTGTTCGGCGGCGAATCGATCGTCGACCAGGACAGCTATCCCCACCGCGCGGCGCAGACCGGCACCCGCTCGCTGACCATCCCGGTCGACGCCAATGGCGGTGCCAAGGAGGGCGCGGGTGAGAAGGGCCGGTTGAAGAACAAGTCCGAAATGGCCGAAGCCGACAAGAAGGCCTTCGAACGCGTCAAGCGCACGCTGGCGCAGCGGATGGCGGCCAATGCCGAGTTGCGCAAGCTGGCGCGCAACGTCCGGTTCGTGCCGACGCGCGACGGCGTGCGCATCGACCTGGTCGACAATGCCGATTATTCGATGTTCGCGCTGGGCACCACTGCGCTCGCGCCCGAGGCGGCACAGTTGATGACGATGATCGCGCAGACGGTGCGCGACCTGCCCAACACGATCATGATCCGCGGCCATACCGACGCCGTCGCCTATGGCCGGCCGCAGGACATGAACAACTGGATGCTGTCGTCGGGCCGGGCGGAGGCGACGCGCCGCCGCCTCGCGCTGGGCGGGGTGGGCGAGCGCCGCTTCGAACGGATCGAGGGCGTGGCCGACCGCGAACCGATGATCGCGAAAGACCCCTATGACCCGCGCAATCGCCGCGTTGCGATCACGCTGCTCTATCAGGACACACGCGGTTTCGGCGGGCAGCAGCGCATGGCCAGCGTCGACAGCGAACCCGCCGCCCGCGCCGAAGTACCGCGGCCGGGCAGGGAGCATGGCGCCGCGCACTGAGCGGGCACCCGAACGGCGATTTGGCGCCCGCCAGTTCGTCATTCCCGCGCGAGCGGAGATTGCTGCACGCAGCGATGGCGGCTCATGACCGAACGCCAGCGTGTATCGATTCCCGCCTGCGCAGGATTTACGAAGAGCGTAACGCACGAAGTGCGTAACGGCAGCCCGTCCACCCCCTCAGAAGAACAGCTTGCGGAAAGTGACTCGCACCACCCGGCCGAGCGGGTCGATGAAACCCGGCTGGAAACGGAACGGCACTTCGCCATCGGCACCGGTCACGCGCTGGCGGGCGTTGAACAGATTGTCGACGCTGAGGCTGATCCGGCTCCCGCGCAGCCAGCGGTTGCCGCGCACCCATGATGGCTGCTCGCCTGGATTGATGAACAGTCGCATGTTGACCCGCGCGAGGCTGCTGAAATCCAGCGACTGTGTGCCTGCCGTACCACCGTTCACCTGCGTACCTTCACGCCAGTCGATGCCGAAATTGGCGCCGTAGCCGTCGCGGGTATAGCCGCCGCGAAGCTGGACCTGATGGCGTGAGGTGCCGCCGCTGTCGCCGGTCGCGGACCCGTTGAGCAGGTCCAGTTCGGGAAGGCCGGGGCGGATCAGGATCCGGTCGGTAAAGACGACCGTATGGTAGAGGCTGACCCGGAATCCGCCGCCACCGCCGCCGCCCGGCCCACCGAACCCCGGTCCGCCGAATCCGCGACGCCCGCCGCCTCCCGGTCCATCCGGCCCGCCGAAGCCGCGACCCTCGCGCGGGCCGTCACCCGGTGGCGGGGGCGGGGTATCGCTGGTCGGGCGACCGGCCTCCGCAGCGTCGCGTGCCGCACGCCGTGCCTCCATGCGTGCCTGTCGCTGGGCATCGGCGGCGCGCGACCGCGCGGTGGTGATCCGCTGGAAGAAGTTCAGCCCGTAGCGAAGCTGGTTGTTCTCCGCCCGCGCGAAATTGACCGAGCGGGTATCGAGCCGGATCAGCGTTCCGTCGGCATCGCGTACGAACCGGTCGGGAAAGGCGTTCTGGATTTCGGAGGTGATCGCCGGAAAGCCCTGGATCGGATTGTCCGTGCGCTCCGACAGATAATCCGCCTGGAACGTCAGGTTGCGGGCACTCCACGGTTTGACGTTCAGCCCCAGCTTGAAGCTCTTGTTGGTTTCGGCGACCAGCGCGGCATTGCCGCCGGTGACCGTGGTCACGTCGACGCTTTGCCCCGACACGTAATCGAACACCCGCACGAACGGGGTGACGACGGTCGGATTGCCGAGCTGCTGCTGGCTAGGCGCGTTCTCTTCGGTAGTGAAGTTGGCGATGATCCGGACGGGCGTGACCGGCTGCCAATTGACGCCATAGCCATAGGTGGTGAGCGTGCCGAAGTCCGACAATTGCTCCAGTTCGACATTGCCGTTCAGCGACAGTCGGCCGAGGAAGCTCAGCACCCCGCGTTGCGCATTGGCGATCGGCAGGTCGATATTTGCACGCACCGATCCCGAATCGCGACCGATTTCGGCGCTGCTGTCGATCCCCGAACGCTGTGACCGACTGCTGAAATCGGTGGTACGCCCCGCCAGCCGGACGCTGGCATTCGCTTCCCCGGCGGGCAGGGAGAAGGGCGATCCCGACGCCAGCCCCTCGATCGCACCCGCGCTCGACACCGATCGTGCGCGATCGGCGGTGCGCAGGAAGCTGCCCAGATCGCCGAACGGGCTGGCGGTCCCGGCCAGCACACCCGCCTGCAATGCGGCGGCGTCGACGCCGCGCTCGGTCCGCGTTTCGCTCTCGATGCGGTCGTAGCTGCCGTTTGCCGTCCAGCGCCACCGCCCGATGTCGCCGTTCAACACCACGCCCAGATTGGCGGTCGTCGTCTCCGAATCGCGGCGCAGCGGATCGGCGTCGGCATAGCGTAGCACGCGCACGTCGTTGTCGAACGGCGAGAAGGGCGATGCACCGGGTAACGTCAGCGTCAGTGCGGGCAGCCCCAGCAACGACTGGCTACGGTTGTGCTCGATCCGGCCGTTGACCGTCGCCGCGACGGTGCCGAACACGTTGCGGCTATAGACCGCGTTGGCCGAGAACCGGTCGCTCTGCGCCTGCAGCGTGCGGAATGGGGTGGTATCGGTGACGTTGGGATTGCCCCCTCCGGCGGCGAACCCGGCCAGCGTCGGCGTACCCGCAGGGACGCCCGCGATCGTGGCGTTGCCGAGCGCCGGATCGATCGCCGCGCCGCTGATCGTCGAAGTGACGTTCCCGGTGAGGTCGAACGGCGTGCCCGTGGGATTGAGCGCGATCCCGCGCTCGCTTTCCAGCAGGTTCGAGGTCGTCTCCGCCTGAAGATTGAGGTTGAAGCGCTTGTCGCGGTCGATGCGGACGAGCCCGCCCTCCGCTTCGAAGTTGCTCGATCCCCCGTCGGTCGGTGCGCTGCCTTCCGGTTCGCCGGTATAGCTGCGGAAACGCGGACGCAGGACGAAGTTGATGACCTTCTGGTCGGCGCGATAGCCGAATTTAAGCGCCACTTCTTCGGGCAGGATATCGACGCGTAGCAGCGCTTCGGGCGGGAAGTCGGCGATCTCGCGAAAGCCCGCCGATCGGCGTCCGTTGATGAGGATCACCGGTTCGCCGCCGCGCACCGACTGTGTCTGCGGGGCGAGTTCGCTCAACAGGTCGGTGATCGAATTGCTGCCGTAGCTGCGGATGTCCGCCGGGGTTAGTTGCAGTTCGGGCTTGATGTCGCCGGGCACGGCCCCCGGTAGCGGGCGACCGGTGACAACGATTTCCTCAACCTCGCCTTCGGCATCGGTGCCGGCCGCACCGGTTCCGACCGGGTCGGGCGTCTGCGCCGGGGCTTGGGGCGTCTGCGCGGTTTGGGAGGGGGCGACCGGCGTCGTCTGCGCCGCGAGCGCGCCCGGGGCCGTTCCCAAAGCCAGTATCACCAACGTCCACCGCGCCATGCGCATTCCTTCCAAACCCTGACCGCGTCGAGGCGGCAACAGGGGCGTTACGGTTCAAATGTCGCACAACTATCGCGAGGGATGAAAATATCCGGGCGAAGGCATTGTGATCGACGCCGGCTGCTTCGTCATCACCGCCTCCGCGGGGGATGACGTCGATGGGCCGCATGGATTACGGGCGGGGGCTATCGCTTGAGCAGATAGTTCAGATGCGCGGCGGCGATCGGGCGGTCGCGGTCGTCCTGCCATGCGGTCGCGGTCACATTGGCGATCCGCGCGCCCAGCCGGGTGACGGTTCCCGCGGCAAAGGTGGTACGCTCGCGCCCGCCGCGCATGTAGTCGATGGTGACGTTGATCGGCTTGATCGTCGCATCCTCCGCGCCCAGCGCCGCGCGCAGCGCGACCCATGCCGCCATCTCCAGCATCCCGCCCATCGCGCCGCCGTGCAGGAAGCCGGGCCGGCCGAGCAGGTCGGTGGCGAAGGGCATCGTCACGACCGGATGGCCGCGGTCGTCGGTGTCGAACGTCAGGCCCAGCAGTTCGGCATAGGGGGAGACGGTCATGCCGCACCGTCCAGCAGCATGAAGGTGCCGGCGACATGCGCCACCGGATCGTCGGGATCGCCATCATGGGCGATGCCGCGGACGAACGCGACCTGTCGCGCGACGCGGTAGCATTCGCCACGCCCGACCACCGTCCGCCCCGCCGTCGCCGGTCGCAGATAGTCGAGCCGCAGGTCGAGCGTCGCATGCGGCAGGAACGCCCCCCGCTTCAACCACACGCCGACGCTGGTCGCCATGTCCATCAGCGTGACGATCGGCCCCGACGCCAGCACGCCGCGCGCCGGATCGCCGATCAGGTCGTCGCGAAACGGCAGCAGCAATTCGCACCAGTCGGCGCCATGCGCCTGATAGCCGATGCCCAGCCGCGCGCCATGGCCGCCGACGCGGGCGGCGAAGAAGCGGGCGGGATCGAACCCGGGCGGAAGGCTGAAGGCGGTCATCGCCGCATCCTTAGATCGGATCGCCGCCGGGTAGAAGCGACGAACCATAACAGTCTTGTAACTTGGGTGGGGCGTGGGCCGGCCATAGGGTTGGCGGGCGGTGTGTCGCCACCGCACAGGGGGATAGTATGCCGATCGTCACCATCGCCATGGCCGATATCGTCGAACTGGGCACGCAGGTCGCGACGACCGGGGCGATCCGGGCCGCAGAGGCATCGGGCGATCAGGTCTTCGAATACATCATCGCCGTCGCGATGCTGGTGTACGAGATGTATCCCAACTGAGATGCCTGCGCCGATCGACGCCGGCCTGCGCGATGCGATCGCGGCTGCACGGCTGCGCTCGCTGGCGGCGGGGCGCGACTGGACCGACGACGCCGCCCTTCGGGCGGTAACCGCACGTTTCGCCGATATTGCTACGCTGGCCGAGGGAGAGGCCGCGGCGCGGGCATTGGTGGAGGATGCGGGCTGGGTCGCCGCGCTGCTGGGGCCATGGATCGCCCGGCTGCGCGGCGATCCGCTGCTCGAACCGCCGTTCAGGAGCCAGCGCGATGCGCTGCGCACCGGCATGGTGCTGGCCGAAACGCCGGTGGCGAGCGTGACGATGGCGGCGATCGATCCGCTCGCGCCGGCCGCACGCGTCCTGCCCGATACGGTGGTGGTCGGCGGGCGGGTGTCGTGGACGCGCTATCTGCGTGGCGGAGGCGCACGGCTGTGGCGCTGGCGGTCGGATCATGTCGACGCGGACTGGCATGGCGGGGTGGCGGCATCCGCGCGGCCGCTGGCGGTGCGGCCGCTGGCGGACGGGGCGGTGGTGCGGATCGACGGGCGGCAGGAGGCGATGCTGCTGGTCGATCCGTCGGCGCCGGTCGTGTCGGTCACGGTGACGTTGCGGGTGGGCGCCGCACCGTTCCTGCGCGAATATGACCGGATCGGCGGCGCACTGGTGCGCGTGGCGACGCTCGACGACGGCGCGGCGCGCAGCATGATGCTGATGCAGTTGTTGCGCGAACTGGGGCGGGGCGATGCGGAGGTGTTCGACGCCCTGTCGCGCGACCCGGCCTTCTTCGTCCGCTGGGACGCGATGCGCGAATGGCTGGCCAGCGACGCCCGCGGGGCGCTGCCCCGCCTCCGAACGATGGCCGACGACCCGCATCCGGAGGTACGCACGGCGGCGCAGGCGATGCTGCCGATGGTCGAGGCGCGCGTGGCGGCGGCATGGCCCGGCTGATCGATCCCGGCAGCGGCGATGCGATCGGCCTCGACGATCTGGTCGAACTGCTGGCCGCCGCGCCGGTCGACGTGCGTGACGAAGACGCGTTCGCCTCGCTGGGGCCGGCGCTCGCCCGGCTGGGGCGCAACCGGGATTTCCTCGCCGACCTTGCACTCGCCGAACTCAAGCAGCGTTGCCGGAAACAGATCGATGGCAATGCCTATGGTGCGCAGGTGCTGCTGCTGCGGCCGCCCGATGGCCGGTTCGTGCTGCGCGCCAATTTCTGGCCGGCGGCGCGGGACCGGGCGCTGCGCGCCGGGGGCCGGGCGGCGTTCTTCTACGACCTGCCGCATGACCATAATTTCCCGTTCCTGACGGTCGGCTATCACGGCCCCGGCTATTGGAGCGACGATTACCGCTACGACGTGACCGCGATCGACGGTGGTGCAGGCGAACCGGCGGGGCTGCGCCACATCGGGTGCTCGCGGCTCGATCGGGGCAAGGTGCTGCTCTATCGCATGCGCGACGACGTGCATGTCCAGTTGCCGCCCGATGCCTTTTCGGTGTCGCTCAACATCCTCGGCTATGATGCGGCACAGCCGTGGCTCGACCAGTATCGCTTCGACATTCGCGGCAACACCATCGCGCAGGTGCTGACGTCCACCCCGGCCGAAGCGCTGGTGACGCTGGCGGTCGGCACAGGCCTGCCGGGCGGACTCGATCTGGCCGAGCAGTTCGCGGTGGGCCACCCGTGCGACCGGATGCGGATCACCGCGATCGATGCGCTGGTGCGCAGCGGCCCCGATCCGCTCGCGACGCTCCACCGGGCGGCCGGCGACTGCTCGCGACAGGTCGCCGACCATGCCCGCCGCCTGCTCGACCAGTTCGATCCGGATCGGATGCAGTTGGCGTCGGCCGCTGGCTAGGGGCGGTTAAGGGACACGGCGATGCAGATCGTCGCCGTCCTCGATCCCGTTCCGGCGCTGGTCGTCCCGGCGCAGCGACGCGGCATCGGGCTACGCCCGCTGGCCCACGCGCCGGAAGCGCGGGTAAGGCTGGCCCGCTGGCGTCATGCCGAGGAATGCGCGCCGGAACGGCTGCGCCGCGTCCGCGCCGGCGAGGACGCGGTCCGCGCGATGCTGCTGGTCGAGGATGTGGAGGCACTCGCCGCCGGGCTCGACGCCGGGGCCGACGATGTCGCGCTGGAAGACGCGCATCCGGTCGAGATCGTCGCACGCCTGCTCGCCCTGTTGCGTGCCGCGCGGCGGGAGCGGCCGGTGACGGTCGGCGATCTTGCGATCGACCGTGCGACCCGGACGGTTCGCCGCGCCGGGGTGCGCCTGCATCTCCTGCCCCGCGAATATGCCGTCCTGTTGTATCTCGCCGACCATGCCGGCAGCGCGGTGCCCCGCGACGAATTGCTGCGCGCGGTGTGGGCGCGCGATTTCGACCCCGGTACCAACGTCGTGCAGGTGCAGATGTCGCGACTGCGGGCAAAGCTCGACGCGGTCGGGCCGCCGATGCTGCATACCGATCGCGGGCGGGGCTATCGGCTGGGCGACGGATAGCGCCTATTCTTTCAACCCGCGCGCCGATAGCGTCGCGGCAAAGCGATGGACAGGATGTGCCAACGACGCCGATGCCGCGAGCATCCTCGCCGCCGAAAGCGCCGGGCAACAGGCGTTGCTCGGCCGCCCCAATCAGGTCGAGGCGGTCCGTGCCGGGATGGAGGGCCGGCCGGCGCGCTTCACCGACTGACCGGGGTCAGATATCCTGTACCAGCCGCCCGTACAGTTCGGGCCGGCGATCGCGGAAGAAGCCGAAGGCGGCGCGGTGGCGCTTCACCCGATCAAGGTCGAGCGTCGCGGTGATGACGCCTTCTTCCTCGCGGTCGAGTTCGGCGAGGATGTCGCCGCGCTCGTCGGTGATGAACGACGTGCCGTAGAAGGCCTGGCCGTGCTCGACGCCGACCCGGTTGGCAGCGACCACCGGCACGACGTTCGACACCGCATGGCCGACCATTGCCCGACGCCACAGCCGCGCGGTGTCGAGGCTGGTGTCGTGCGGTTCGCTGCCGATCGCGGTCGGGTAGAACAGCACCTGCGCTCCCATCAGCATCAGCGCGCGCGCGGTTTCGGGATACCATTGATCCCAGCAGATGCCGACGCCCAGCTTGGCCGGGCCGTCCCACACCTTGAACCCGGTATTGCCGGGACGAAAATAGAATTTTTCCTCATACCCCGGTCCATCGGGAATATGGCTCTTGCGATACACGCCCTGGATGCGACCGTCGGGATCGATCATCGCCAGGCTATTGTAATGATGCTGGCCGTCCAGTTCGAAGAAGCTGGTCGGGATCGCGATCCTCAGTTCACGCGCGAGTTCCTGCATCGCCAGCACCGCCTTGTGCTCGGCGGTGGGTCTGGCGTTGGCGAACAGGCCCTCGTCCTCGACCCGGCAGAAATATTCGCCCTCGAACAGTTCGGGGGGCAGCACGACCTGCGCGCCGCGGGCCGCCGCCTCGCGCACGAGGCGCGCGACGTTGGCGATGTTGCGGTCGATATCGGCGGTGAAACCGAGCTGCAGCGCGGCGACGGTGATCTCGGTCATGGAAAGCCTCGTTACGCCGGAATCTGCTGGCTGATGCAGTGGAAGCTGCCGCCTCCGGTCAGGATGTGGTCGGCGCGCAACCCGACGACGTCGCGGTCGGGGAACAGCGCGGCAAAGGCGGCCACCGCCGCGTCGTCGGTGCCCGTGCCATAGAGCGGCACGACGACCGTCGCATTGCCGATATAGAAGTTCATGTGGCTGCCCGGAATGATCTCTTCGTCGGGCGACAGCACGCGGCCGGGGGAGGGGACCAGCACCACCTCCACGCCGAACGCCTGCGCCCGTGCCGCCGCATCCTGGTAGATGCGCCAGTTCGGATCGTTCTCCGCCGCTTCGGGAATCGCCAGCCGGTTCGGCCCGACGAAGCGCGCCAGATTGTCGACATGGCCATCGGTATGGTCGTTGAGCAGCCCGTCGCCCAGCCACAGCACCCGATCGTAGCCGAGGTCCTGCCGCAGCCGCGTCTCTGCCGCGTCGCGATGGAAGTCGATATTGCGATTGGGGTTGAGCAGGCATTGCTCGGTGGTCACGACCAGCCCGGTACCGTCGCCGTCCAGCGCGCCGCCCTCGACCACCCAGTCGTGGTCGGCGACCGGCAGCCCGCGCTCGCGCGCCAGCCGCAGCCCGATATCGTCGTCGCCCGGCAGGTCATATTTGCCGCCCCAGCCGTTGAAGCGGAAGCGGTGCGCGGTGCCGTCGCCGCCGAGGATCGGCCCGGTATCGCGCAGCCAGATATCGCCGAACGGTTCGATCACCACTTGCGCGAACGGCGCGCGGGCGCGGGCGTCGTCGGCGGCCTCGATATCGGCGGCGACGAGAATCACCGCCTCGCCGCGCCCATCGGCATGGACCGCGCGGGCAAAGGCGACGACCTCGTCCCGCGCAGGATCGAGGTCGTCCTGCCACAGTTCGGCGTGGCTGGGATAGCCGATCCATACGGCGGCGTGGCGGGCCCATTCGGGTTTCGGCGCGGTCATGCGCGCGCAGATAATGGATCGGGAGCAGTTCGGAAAGGGTCGCTGCGCCCTGCCACCCCTGCCGGTCCTGCCGTCATCCCCCTTCCCGCCGGCTCTTCCCGCCGACGCGCCTGCGAGGGCCAACCCATGTCGACGAAGCCCATCGACCTTGCCCCGGCGGCGATGATCGGCGATGGGGCCGCCATCGCTTCCATCCGCCCGGAGCCCGAGTCCCATGAAATTCTTCGTCGATACCGCCGATACCAACGACATCCGCGAACTGGCCGAGACCGGCCTGCTCGACGGCGTCACCACCAACCCGTCGCTGATCCACAAGTCGGGCCGCGACTTCCTGGAGGTCGTGCGCGAAATCTGTTCGATCACGCCCGGCCCGGTGTCGGCAGAGGTCGTGGCACTCGACCATGACGGCATGATGCGCGAGGCCGAGATCCTGCGCAAACTGGCCGACAATGTCGCGGTGAAGGTGCCGCTGACCATCGATGGCCTCAAGACCTGCAAGGCGCTGACCGACGACGGCACGATGGTCAACGTCACGCTGTGCTTCTCGGCCAATCAGGCGCTGCTGGCGGCAAAGGCCGGCGCGACCTTCGTCTCGCCCTTCGTCGGGCGGCATGACGATATCGGCTTCGACGGCATGGGGCTCATCAGCGACATCCGCCTGATTTACGACAATTACGATTTCGGCACCGAAATCCTCGTCGCCAGCGTCCGCCACCCGATCCACGTCCTCGAATCGGCCAAGATGGGTGCCGATGTGATGACCGCCCCGCCGTCGGTCATCCGCGCGCTGGTCAAGCATCCGCTGACCGACAAGGGCATCGAGGGCTTCATGGCCGACTGGGCCAAGTCGGGCCAGAAGATCGGCTGATCGCGCGTTCGACAGCGGCTGCGTCCCCGCGCTATCTGCGGGACATGACGCAGCCGCTGCCGCTGGCCTTCGCCACCCATCTCGCCCGCGACCGGCGGCGTTCGGCGCATACCGTGCGGGCCTATGCCGCGACCGCCGAGCGGCTGATCGCGTTCCTGCAAGGGCATTGGGGCGGGGCGGTCGATGCCGCCGCGCTCCACCGCATTGCCGCCGCCGACCTGCGCGCGTTCCTCGCGCATCGCCGGGGGGAAGGCCTTGGCAATGCCGCCGCCGCGCGCGAATTGTCGGCGGTGCGCGGTTTCCTCGCCTATCTGGGCGGCGAGGCACCGCCATTGCGCGGGCCGCGCGTCGCGAAGACCGTGCCGCGCCCGGTATCGCCCGACGAAGCGATCGCGCTGGCGCAGGAAGTCGCCGATGCCGCCGCCGAGCCGTGGATCGGTGCCCGCGACTGGGCGATCCTGCTGCTGCTCTACGGCGCGGGGCTGCGCATCGGCGAGGCGTTGTTGCTGACCGGCCGCGCGCTGCCGCTGGGCGAGACGCTGAGCGTTACCGGCAAGCGTGACAAGACCCGCATCGTCCCGCTGCTGCCGCCGGTGCGCGCGGCGGTCGAGGCCTATGTCGCGCAGCAACCCTGGGGCACCGCGCGCGACGCGCCGCTGTTCCGCGGGGCGAAGGGCGGCGTGCTGGACGCGGGCGTGGTGCGCAAGGCGGTGCGGGCGGCGCGTGGCGCGCTGGGGCTGGGCGAGCGCACCACGCCGCATGCGCTGCGCCACAGCTTCGCGACGCACCTGCTGGGGCGCGGCGCGGACCTGCGATCGTTGCAGGCGTTGCTGGGCCATGCCAGCCTGTCGTCGACGCAGATATACACCGCGGTCGATGCCGCGCATCTGCTGGATGTGTACCGCAACGCGCACCCGCACGGGTAAGGTGGTGGCTGCTTCGCTCGCCGAGTGGCGAGCAGGCTCGTGCCATGGCTCGTTCGAACCACACGTCATCCCAGCGAAGGCTGGGATCTTCTGCTGGTAGCATGGGACAGGAGCCGCGTGAGGCCCCGGCCTTCGCTGGGGCGACGTTCGTGGAGTGGGGGAACCTACCCCGCGGCGTCACCCCAGCGCAGGCTGGAGTCTCCCGGTAACCGCCACTTCGGGAAAGACGAACGCCGCGCCGGACCATCGTCCGACGCGGCGTTCGTGTATCGACAATGTCCGAAAAGCCTTACCCGGCCTGTTCGGCGAGGATCGTCAGCCCTTTGGCGGTCACCTCGGCAAAGCCGCCGCGGATGGCGATGCGTTCGGCCTCGCCCTTTTCGGCGCGCTGGACCAGCACGTCGCCGTCGCGGATCGTGGACATGAACGGGGCATGGCCCTCCAGCACGCCGAAGTCGCCTTCGGTGCCCGGCACGGTGACCATATAGACCGATTCCGACCGCACCAGCTTTTCGGGGGTCACGAGTTCGAAGTGCAGCATTTCAAGACCTCACTCCCTCTCCCCTTCAGGGGAGAGGGCAGGGGAGAGGGGATTTCGGTCGAGAGGTTCCGACTGCCCCTCTCCCCGACCCTCTCCCCGCAAGCGGGGAGAGGGAGATGGATTTACGCGTCCTGCGCCATCTTCTGCGCCTTGGCGACGACCTCGTCGATGCCGCCGACCATGTAGAAGGCCGATTCGGGCAGGTGGTCGTATTCGCCCTCGACGACCGCCTTGAACGACTTCACCGTGTCTTCCAGCGCGACGAACTTGCCGCTGATGCCGGTGAAGACCTCGGCGACGTGGAACGGCTGGCTGAGGAACTTCTGGATCTTGCGGGCGCGGGCGACGGTGACCTTATCCTCTTCGCTCAGCTCGTCCATGCCGAGGATGGCGATGATGTCCTGCAGCGACTTGTAGCGCTGGAGCAGCGACTGCACCGCGCGCGCCGTGTCGTAATGCTCCTGGCCCACGGTGCGCGGTTCGAGAACGCGGCTGGTCGAATCGAGCGGATCGACCGCCGGATAGATGCCGAGTTCGGAAATCGCGCGGTTGAGCACGGTCGTCGCGTCCAAGTGGGCGAACGAGGTCGCCGGCGCCGGATCGGTCAAATCGTCGGCGGGCACGTAGATCGCCTGCACCGAGGTGATCGAGCCCTTGTTGGTCGAGGTGATGCGTTCCTGCAGCGCACCCATGTCGGTCGACAGCGTCGGCTGATAGCCCACCGCCGACGGGATACGGCCGAGCAGCGCCGACACTTCCGAACCCGCCTGGGTGAAGCGGAAGATGTTGTCGACGAAGAACAGCACGTCCTGCCCCTCGACGTCGCGGAAATATTCGGCGATGGTCAGGCCCGACAGCGCAACGCGGGCACGGGCGCCCGGCGGCTCGTTCATCTGACCATAGACCAGCGCGACCTTCGAACCCTCGCTGGTCGGATTGCCCTCGGCATCCTTGGCGATGACGCCCGCGTCGAGGAATTCGTGGTACAGGTCGTTGCCCTCGCGGGTCCGCTCACCCACGCCGGCGAACACCGACGTGCCGCCATGGCCCTTGGCGATGTTGTTGATGAGTTCCTGGATCAGCACCGTCTTGCCGACGCCCGCGCCGCCGAACAGGCCGATCTTGCCGCCCTTCGCGTACGGGGCGAGCAGGTCGATGACCTTGATGCCGGTGACGAGGATCGCGCTCTCGGTCGACTGGTCGACGAACAGCGGGGCCGATGCGTGGATCGGGGCGGTGGTTTCGGCACCGACCGGACCGCGCTCGTCGATCGGCTCGCCGACGACGTTGAGGATGCGGCCGAGCGTCTTGGGGCCGACCGGCACGCGGATCTGCGATCCGGTGTCGCGCACCGCCTGGCCACGGGTCAGGCCCTCGGTCGCGTCCATCGCGATCGTGCGCACGGTGCTCTCGCCCAGATGCTGCGCGACTTCGAGGACCAGCCGGTTGCCGTTATTGTCGGTTTCGAGCGCCGACAGGATCGCGGGCAGTTCGCCGTCGAACGTCACGTCGACGACCGCGCCGATGACCTGGCTGATCCGGCCGGTATGGTTGGTGCTGCCCTGCGGGGCGTAGGTGTCTGCGGCGGTTGCCATTACGGGTTCCTCGGGTGGCTGTCCCCGGCCGATGGCGCGGGACGGGTAAAGGTCACGACCAGACGGCGACCGCCGTCGATCGGTTCACGGGTAATCTTGTAGTCCGCGCCGGGCAGGGTGCCCGATGCGGGGCTTTCGGTGCGGATTGCCTTTTCGACAACGTCCTGCCCCGGCAGCGCCATCGATGCCAGCGGCCGGTTCACCCAGCGGATGAACTGGTCCTTCGCGAACGGGCTGGAATCGAGGTTCACGATGTCGAGCGTGAAGCGCAGCTCGCCGATCCGCTGGGCATCGCCGGTCGCGGTCAGGTTGGCGGTGTTGACCGGCTTGACCGACGGATCGCCCATCGGCGTCGGCTGTGCCGTCGCGACGAACGCGCCGCCCTTCGGCGTATAGGCCGACAGGCGGAAGCCCATGCCGTTCAGCAGCTCGATCGTGCGCGGTGCATCGCCCAGCACCGTCGCCCAGCCGCCGGTGACGAACGGCGTCGGCGTCGCGCGCGGCTTGTCCGCCGCCTTGTCGGCAGCGGGCTGACCACAGCCGGCCAGCGTGGCGACGAGCGCCAGCAGGACGGCGGCGCGGATCACAGCGCTTCGGCGCCCGAGATGATCTCGACCAGCTCGGTCGTGATCGCGGCCTGGCGGGTGCGGTTATATTCGATGGTCAGGCGGTTGATGAGGTCGCCGGCATTGCGCGTGGCATTGTCCATCGCGGTCATCTTCGACCCTTGCTCCGACGCCGCATTTTCCTTCATCGCGCGATAGATCTGCACGGCGATGTTGGTCGGCAGCAGGCTGTCGAGGATGGCTTCCTCGCTCGGCTCGTACTCGACCACCGCATCGGCGGCGGGCTGCGCCGACTGGGCGGGGATCTTGACCGGGATCAGCTGCTGCTCGGTCGGCTCCTGCGTCAGAACCGTCTTGAACGTGGCGTAGAACAGGTGCGCGACGTCGAAATCGCCCGCGGTGAAGCGGCGGATCAGGTCGTCGGCATAGCCCTTGGCATCGGCGAAGGTCAGCTTGCCGAGATCGCCGGGTTCGACCGCATGGACGAAGCCTTCGCGGAACTGGCGGGCGAGCACCGCGCGACCCTTGCGGCCGATCGTCAGGAACTTGACGGTCTTGCCCTGCTCCTGCAGCTCCAGCGCACGGCGACGCGCGAGGCGGGCGATGTTCGAGTTGAACGCGCCGGCCAGGCCCTTGTCCGACGTCGCGACCACGAACAGGTGGACCTGATCGCGGCCATGGCCGGCGAGCAGCGGCGAACTGCCCTCGGTGATCTGCGCGGTGCGCGCGAGGCTGGCGACGACCTGCTCGACCCGCTGCGCATAGGGACGGCCGGCCTCGGCCGCCTCCTGCGCACGGCGCAGCTTGGCGGCGGCGACCATCTTCATCGCCTTGGTGATCTTCTGCGTCGACTTCACCGAGCCGATGCGCAGTTTCAGGGCCTTGAGTGACGCCATGTTCTTCTTCCTGCTCCCTCTCCCCTTCAGGGGAGAGGGTCGGGGAGAGGGGGCTTCGTTACCGAGCGGCCCGTACTTCCCCTCTCCCAACCCTCTCCCCTGAAGGGGAGAGGGCTAGTGGATGTTACGCGAAGGTCTTCGCGAAGTGGTCGAGCGCGGCCTTGAGCCCCGACTTCGCCTCGTCGCCCAGGTCCTTGGTGTCGCGGATCTTCGCCAGCACCTGCGGGTGGTTGGCGCGCAGGTCCGACAGCATCGCCTGTTCGTAGCGGGTGACGTCGTTGACCGGAACGGTGTCGAGATAGCCCTGCGTACCCGCAAAGATCGACGCGACCTGCTCCTCGAACGGCATCGGCGAGAACTGTGCCTGCTTGAGCAGCTCGGTCAGGCGCGCGCCGCGGTTCAGCAACTTCTGCGTGCTGGCGTCGAGGTCCGACCCGAACTGCGCGAAGGCGGCCATTTCGCGATACTGCGCCAGCTCCAGCTTGATCGAGCCGGCGACCTTCTTCATCGCCTTGGTCTGCGCGGCGGAACCGACGCGGCTGACCGAGAGGCCGACGTTGATCGCGGGGCGGATGCCGGCGAAGAACAGGTCTGTTTCGAGGAAGATCTGGCCATCGGTGATCGAGATCACGTTGGTCGGGATGTAGGCCGACACGTCGCCCGCCTGCGTCTCGATGATCGGCAGCGCGGTCAGCGAGCCGCCGCCATTGGCGTCCGACATCTTGGCGGCGCGCTCCAGCAGGCGGCTGTGGAGATAGAACACGTCGCCGGGATAGGCTTCGCGGCCCGGCGGACGGCGCAGCAGCAGCGACATCTGGCGGTACGCGACGGCCTGCTTCGACAGGTCGTCGAACACGATCAGCGCGTGCATCGCGTTGTCGCGGAAATATTCGCCCATCGCGGTGCCGGTGTACGGCGCCAGATACTGGAGCGGGGCGGGGTCCGACGCGGTCGCGGCGACCACGATCGAATATTCCATCGCGCCGTTCTCTTCGAGCGTGCGCACCAGCTGGGCGACGGTCGAGCGCTTCTGGCCGACGGCGACATAGACGCAATAGAGCTTCTTGCTCTCGTCATCGCCCGCATTCGCGGTCTTCTGGTTGATGAAGGTGTCGATCGCGACCGCCGACTTGCCGGTCTGACGATCGCCGATGATGAGTTCGCGCTGGCCACGGCCGACCGGCACGAGGGCGTCGATCGCCTTCAGCCCCGACTGCATCGGCTCGCTGACCGACTGGCGCGGGATGATGCCCGGCGCCTTCACGTCGACGCGGGCGCGACGGTCGGACACGATCGGGCCCTTGCCGTCGATCGGGTTGCCGAGGCCATCGACCACGCGACCCAGCAGCCCCTTGCCGACGGGAACGTCGACGATGGTGCCGGTGCGCTTGACGGTGTCGCCTTCCTTGATCGACGAGTCCGACCCGAAGATCACGACGCCGACATTGTCGGCTTCGAGGTTCAGCGCCATGCCCTGGATGCCGCCACCGAACTCGACCATTTCGCCCGCCTGGACGTTGTCGAGCCCGTGGATGCGGGCGATGCCGTCACCGACCGACAGCACCTGGCCGACTTCCGAAACCTGCGCTTCGGTGCCGAAATTGGCGATCTGGTCGCGGATGACCTTCGAGATTTCTGCGGCGCGGATATCCATGTTCAGCCTTTCATCGCGTACGCGAGCGTGTTCAGTCGGGTCTTGATCGAGCTGTCGATCATCTGGCTGCCGATCTTGACGATCAGACCGCCCAAAAGCGTGGGGTCGACCTTGAGGTCGATCGCGACCTCGCGGCCGACGCGGTGGCGCAGCTGCTGCTTGAGCGCGTCCACCTGCGAATCATCCAGCGGATGCGCCGAGACGACCTCCGCATTGGTCTCACCCCGGCTGCGCGCGGCAAGGTCGCGGAACGCGCGGATGATCGCCGGCAGGTCGCCCAGCCGGCGGTTCTGCGCCAGCACGCCGAGGAAATTTGCGGTCAGCGGATCGAGGCCCAGCACCGGGACCAGCGCGGTCAGCGCGCGGCTGGCATCGTCGCGGCCGACCAGCGGGCTCTTCACCAGTGCCGCCAGATCGTCTGATTCGGCGATCGCCGCCGACAGCGTCTTCAGGCTCGATTCGACCGTGGTCAGCTGACCCTGCTGCTCGGCGAGACCGAACAGCGCGGTCGCATAGCGCCCGCCCAGGCTCGCCTGGATGGTACCGCCAGTAGTTCCGCTGGATGTCTCCACGCGCGCGTCCTTGTGAGGGGTCAACTTCAAAGTCCCATGCCGATGAGGGAGCCGCATTCCCAACCGCCGTCGCGAACCGATGTCGCGCCGCTGACCGGCCCATGCGCCCCCCGATGGGTCGTGGGGCCGCTAGCATCGGTGTCACGATTTCGCAAGCTTTGTGGGACGGTGGGCGGCGGGTTGTGATTCGTACCGAAGCTGAACGGGGGGTGACGGAAACCACGGCCCGTTCGTCCTGAGTAGCTGTTGAGCCTGTCGAAACAGCGTATCGAAGGACCGCCACGATGCTTCGATACGGGTCTTCGACTGCGCTCAGCCCCTACTCAGCACGAACGGATCGTGCAAAGATTATGGGCGATCGGCCTACTTCGCCGCGGTACAGCGATACACCAGCCGTTCGTTGGCCTGCGTCGGCAGCGCGGTGCGAATCGCCGATTGCTGCGTCGCCAGCGCGGCGCGGCCGCCGGTATCGGTGGCGCACGCCTTTTGCTGCACCTGCCCGCGCAGCGATCGCGCGCGCGTCATCGCGTCGGCCGACAGCAGGTAGCGGGTGTTGGTATAGCTGCCGCTGACCGGATCGAAGCGCAGCACCGATACCGTCGCGTCCTCGCTCGGCACGAGGATGCGTTCCCAGCCGCCGCCCGGCGCCTCGGCATATTGGGTGCGACCGTTCATGCAGCCGTCCTTGCGCCAGTCGAAGCGGACGGTTTCGACCGGCGACAGGATGATGCGGCTGCGTTCGGGCACCAGCGTGCAGGACAGCGCACCGGTGAGCGGCGCCACGCGGGTCGCGGCGGTCTGGCCCGATTCGTCGGCGGCGGCGACCGATTCCGGATCGAAATCGGGCCGCAACACGAACGTCGCGACCGCGCCGAGCAGCAGCACGCCGCCGCCGATCCCGGCGTACAGCGCCGGCCGCTTCTGCCCCCGCGTCGCCAGCAGCCCGGCCCCGCCCGCCGCCAGCACCGACAGCGCCAGCAGCAGCGCGGCCAGCGCGATCATGTTCTCGCGCGTCTCGGCATTGTCGGCGCGCGCCTGTTCCAGCGCGGTTTCGCGTTCGTCGCGCGCGCGTTCGGCGGCGGCGCGGGCGCGTTCGCGATCCTCGACGCCCTGTCGCTCGGCATCGGCACGGTCGCGCGCATCGGCATCGGCCAGCGTCAGGCAGGGGGTGGCGATGGTCGACACCGGCTGGCCCGCCTCGCGCAGGAAGGCGATCAGTTCGGAATCGGCGATGGCGAAGGCGAAGCTGGCGTCGCCTTCCTCGCCACGGGTCAGCGCCGAATTGACGCCCAGCACCCGGCCGCACCGGTCGAGCAGCGGGCCGCCCGAATTGCCGCGCGCGATGCTGGCGGTATGGACCAGCACCGCCGTCCCCTCCAGCGTGCGGTTGCCCGACATCACCCCCTGCGATCGCACCGGCGCGGTCGGCGTCACAAAGTCGTCGGCCGAGCGCGCGGTGGCGAGGTCGACATTGCCGGGATAGCCGAGCGCGATCAGCGGGTCGCTCTCGCCCAGCGCCCCGGTATAGAGGGTCAGCGGCGGCAGGCGCACGCCGCTGACCTCGATCAGCGCGAGGTCGCGCGATTTGTCGAGGCGCAGCACGCGGCCTTCGAACGACTTGTCGCCCTCCGACGGGACCACGCCGACCACCGCTTCGCCCGGATAGCGTTCCAGCAGTTCGACGACGTGCGCATTGGTGACGATCCGGCCGGGCGCGACCGCGAAGCCGGTGCCGTGCTCGACATCGACCATCTCGCCGTCGACCGTCGCGATCACCACCACGCGCACCACCCCGCGCGCCGCCGCCGATACGTCGTCGGCCCGCGCCGGCGTGGTCGACACCAGCAGCGCGGCGAGCGCCGTCAGCCAGCAGGTCAGCAATCGCATGATCGGCATTCCGTCTTTCCCCATGACCGCCGCCGTTTCGGGCAAAGCGCCGCGCGGGGCAAGGGGGGCGCGTGCCGGATACCCGTATGATCCTGCCCATCCTGCGTCATCCCGGCGGAGGCCGGGATCTCCCCGTAACGGAGCGCGCGCCCCGCCGCGCGAGATTCCAGCCTTCGCTGGGGGGACGATTCACTACGAAGGAGGCGTGGCGGGAGGTTGCTTCGTTCGACCTATGGCGCCCGTCCTCACACGAAGCTGTACGGATCGACGTCGACCGCCACCCGGACCTTCGGCCCCCATTCGACGCCGTCCAGCCAGTCGCGGATCACGTCCTGCACGTCCAGCGCGCGCGTGGCGTGGACCAGCAGGCGGAAGCGGTGGCGTCCGCGCAGCATCGCCAGCGGGGCGGGGGCGGGGCCATAGACGTGGCAGCCGTCGACCTGCGGCGCGGCGCGGCCGATCGCGCGGGCGGTGGCGTCGGCCGCGCCCTTGTCCTCCGACGACACGATGATCGCGGCATAGCGGCCGAACGGCGGCACCTCCGCCTCGCGCCGCGCCTCGGTCTCGGCGGCATAGAAGCTGTCGGCATCGCCCGAGATCAGCGCCTGCATCACCGGCGCATTGGGCTGCGTCGTCTGGATATAGACATGGCCGGGCTTGGTGCCGCGCCCCGCGCGCCCGGCGACCTGCGCGATCTGTTGAAAGGTGCGTTCAGACGCGCGCAGGTCGCCGCCCTGCAACCCCAGATCGGCGTCGATCACCCCGACACAGGTCAGGTCGGGGAAATGATATCCCTTGGTCACCAGCTGCGTGCCGACGACGATGTCGATGTCGCCCGCCTCCATCCGCCCGACGAACTCCGCCGCCCTGGCCGGGGACCAGATGGTGTCGGAGGTGACGATGGCGATCTTTGCGGTCGGCCACAGCGCGGCGGCCTCGTCGGCGATGCGTTCGACGCCGGGGCCGCACG
The DNA here is from genome assembly GCF_030062225.1 of Sphingomonas sp. 2R-10. Classification (NCBI taxonomy): domain Bacteria; kingdom Pseudomonadati; phylum Pseudomonadota; class Alphaproteobacteria; order Sphingomonadales; family Sphingomonadaceae; genus Sphingomonas; species Sphingomonas sp. 2R-10. The sequence continues at coordinate 50,367 of NZ_JASCXF010000011.1, read as the reverse complement.
CGACCAGCGCATCCTCGGCATGGCATTCGGGGCAGGCGCGCGGCGTCGGGATGACATGGCCGCAATGGTGGCACGACAGCCGGTGGATCAGCCGGTGTTCGACCATCCATGCGGTGCAATTGGGGCATTGGAAGCGATGCCCGCACGACCGGCACAGGGTGAGGGGCGCATAGCCGCGCCGGTTGAGGAACAGCAGCGCCTGTTCCTTGCGGCCGAGCGTCTCGTCGATCGCCTTGACCAGCGGCGCCGCGATCCAGCGGCCGCGTTCGGGCGGTTGTTCGATCAGGTCGATCGGTTCGATGGTGGGCAGCTGCGCCTTGCCGTAGCGGCCGGGCAGCTTCACCTCGGTATAGCGGCCCTGCGCGACCTGTTGCCGCGTCTCGATCGCCGGGGTCGCGCTGGCGAGGATGACTGCGCATTTCTCGAACAGCCCGCGCATCACCGCGACGTCGCGGGCGTGATAATGCACGCCCTCTTCCTGCTTGAAGCTGGTCTCGTGCGCCTCGTCGACGACGATCAGCCCCAGATCGGCATAGGGCAGGAACAGCGCGGACCGTGCGCCGACCACGACCTTCGCCTGACCGCTGGCAATCGCGCGCCACGCCCGGCGGCGCTGGGTCGAGCGCAGGTCGCTGTGCCACGGCACCGGCTCGCAGCCGAAGCGCGCGGTGAAGCGTTTCAGGAACGGTTCGGTCAGCGCGATCTCGGGCAGCAGCACCAGCACCTGCCGCCCCTGCCGGATCGCGGCTGCTACGCCCTCGAAATATACCTCGGTCTTGCCGGAGCCCGTGACGCCGTCGAGCAGGAAGGGGTGGAAGGCCCGGGCATCGACCGCCGCCGTCAGCTGGTCCGCCGCCGCCTGCTGGTCGGCGGACAGGGCGGGCTGGTGGTGATCGGGGTCGGGCACGGGATAGGGCTGGTCGATATCGACCGACACCGCCTCGATCGCGCCGAGCTTCACCAGCCCGCGGATCACCGCGTCGGACACGTCGGCGATGCTCGCCAGTTCACGCACCAGCCCGCGCCGCTCGCCGATCCGCTCCAGCGCCTGTTCGCGCTGCGGGGTCATCCGGTCGGGCACCACGCCGGTCGCGCGATATTCGATGGCGAGCTTCGCCCCCTCCAGCGCCGAATTGGACGCGAGGCACATGCGCAGGACGGAGGCGGGGGCGGCGAGATAATAGCCCGCGGTCCATTCGACCAGCCGGCGCAAGGGCGCGGCGATCGGCGGCACGTCGGCGACGGCGAGCAACGGGCGCAGCCGGTTGTCGCCGACCTCCTCGGTCGCCAGCCGTTCGGCATCCCACACCACGCCGACCAGCTGGCGGGGGCCGAGCGGGGCGGTGACGATCGAGCCCGGCTCGACCGCAAGCCCATGCGGCACACGATAGTCGAGCGGCCCGAGTGCGGCGTTGAGCAGGAGGACGCGGGCGCGGGACATGGAGGGGTAGATAGGGGCTGCCGGGCCGGAATGGAATCCGCCGCTTCCTGCCCGGGGTAACGTACCCCCGCGCAGGCGGGGGTACGATCGACGTCAGGCCGTTACAGCGCCAGCCGCGCCGTCACCCGCACGTCCCGCCCGGCCAGCGGTGCGAAGTCCTTCAGGAAGCTGGCGTGCCGCCGCGCCTCGACGTCGAAGAGGTTGTTCGCCGATACCATCAGCGTCGTCCGGCTGTCGCGGCCGAACGGGCGCAGCGATACCGATGCGTTGACCATCGTAAAGGCCGGCGTCGTCGTTTCCAGGTCGGCGACGCGGTTCTGGCGCGTCACATGCTCGACCTCGCCGCGCACCTGCACCATCCGGCCCTGCGCCTCGATCCCGCCGAGCAGGCGCAGCGGCGGGATGCGCGGGGCGGGGCCGCGGTCGACGATCGTCGCGCGGGTATAGTCGGCGAGGCCGTCGATATTGACTGCCGTCCCGCCGAACTGCGCGAGCCGCGCCGACGCCTCCGCTTCGAAACCCCATAGCCGCGCATCGGCCTGGCTGTACTGGAACACCGGCAGCTCGTCCCGTTCGGCACCGGTCGGGTTCTCGTAGATGAAGTTGCGGAACCAGTTGTGATAGGCCGACAGGCCGAAGCTGTAGCCGTCGCCCGATCCCTTCAGCGTCGCTTCGAGCCCGTCGCTGATCTCCTTGGCGAAGCCGGGATTGCCGACCTCGAACGCCTGCGTGCCGGCATGTGGCCCGTTGGCGAACAGTTCCTCGGCCGACGGCGCGCGCTCGGTATGGCTGGCGTTGATGCCGAAGCGGACATTGCCGACCACCCCGACGCTGCCGCCCAGCGAGCCCGAGAAGCTGTTGAAGCTGCGGCGGATGTCGTCGTTGCCCAGCAATGCGTCTGCGGCGGCGCGGGCGACGGTGTATTCATAGCGTCCGCCTGCTTCGGCCCGGAACGCACCCATGTCGAACGACTGGAGCGTGAAGAGGCCGAATTGCTGCGTCTCGCTCTTGGGCAGGAATTTCTCTTCGCCGACGATGTTCAGGTCGCGGATGAACATCTGCCCGCCGATCGCGCCGCGCCAGCTGCCGCGCGCCGCCTGTACCAGTTCCAGCCGCGCTTCCAGCCCCCGGTTGAAGAAGCTGGTGCCGATTTCGCCGGTATCCTCGATCTCGTCATGCCGGTAATCGGCAAAGCCCGCGCGCAGGCGGATCTTTTCGAGCAGGCCGTCGCCGGTATTCACCTCGGCGCGCATGTCGGCGCGGGTCTGCTGGACGTGCAGCGTCACCTGCTCCGCCTCGCCGCCGTCGAGCGAATAGCGGATCGGCACGCCGTAGCGATTGTCGAGATGACTGACCGAGAAGCCGAGATTGCCGGTTTCGGTGACGATCGCCGCGCCGCCCGCGACCTCCCACATCTCCGACTGCGAATTGGGCAGCTTGCCGCGCAGGTCGGCCAGCGCGCGGGTGTCGGCATTGGCGCTCGCCGCCGCCTGCGCGCGCAAGGGGCGCGAGAGGATGTAGCCGCCGGTGTCGAGGTCGTCGGTCCTGCCATAGGTGCCGTCGAGGTGGAACACGACCTTGTCGGTCACCGGCACGTCGACCGCCGCCGATGCGCTCCGTTCGTTCGCGGCCGAGCCATAGGTGGCGAGCGCGTCGATATGGACCGGTTCGGTCGGCACCTGGCGCGGGATGCGGCTGTCGATGACGTTGACGACGCCGCCGATCGCCGACGATCCAAACAGCAGCGCCGCCGGGCCGCGCAGCACCTCGATCCGGTCGGCGGTCAGCGGGTTGATCGCCACGGCATGGTCGACCGAGGTGTTCGACACGTCGAAGCTGCCGATGCCGTCGGTCAGCACGCGCACCCGCTCGCCCTGCAACCCGCGCAGCACCGGGCGCGACGCGTTGGGACCGAAGCTGGTGGCCGACACGCCCGGCTGGCGCGCCAGCGTCTCGCCGATCGTCGTGCGCAGCTCGCGGGTCAGTTCCTCGCCGCGCAGCACCGTCGTGCCCGACAGCACATCGGTCTGGTTGCGCTGATAGGGGGCGGTCACGATGATCTCGGCCGGCGCCTCACGGTGATAGCTGTCGCCTGCCGGGGCCGGATCGCTCTGGGCATGGGCGGCGACGGGCAGGATCAGGGCGGTGCTCGACAGCCACAGGGCGGGACGGAACATTGCGGGACGACTCCAAGGTTACACGGACCGGCTGCGCCTAACGTAAGATGATACAACATACCAAGTGTTTTCGCGCGCCGTGGCGGCGGTCGAACGGACGCGGCGTGCCATCGCCTTGCGCCAGCGGACATTTGCGGCAAAAGTCGCCGCCATGACGAGCCAGTTGCCCGCGCCTGCCGCCGACGCCCCCGAGGTCGATACCGCCGACGACCGCCGCTATCGCGCGCCCGCGCTGGAAAAGGGACTCGATATCCTCGAACTGCTCGCCGGCGTCGCGACGCCGCTGACGCTGACGCAGATCGTCCAGCGGCTGGGCCGGTCGCATGGCGAACTGTTCCGCATGGTGCAGGTGCTGGAATATCGCGGCTATCTGACGGCGGAGGCGGGGGGCGAGGGCTACACCCTGAGCGACCGGCTGTTCTCGCTCGGCATGAACCAGCCGCGCACCCGCTATCTGATCGAGGTCGCCTTGCCCGAAATGCGGCGGCTGGCGCAGGAAACGGGCCAGTCGTGCCATGTCGCGGTCCACACCATGGGCGACATGGCGGTGGTCGCGCGGATGGAATCGGCGGACCAGCTCGGCTTTTCGGTCCGCGTCGGCTATCGCCGGCCGCTGTTGCAGGCGGCGTCGGGGGTGGTCCTCTACGCCTTCCAGCCCGCCGACGTCCGCGCCCGCTGGGAAGCGCTGCTCGATCCCGCGCCCAGCGCCGAAGCCCTCGCCGCCTTCCGCGCCCATGCCGGGGAAGTGCAGGTCAGCGGCATCGAACGCACCCCCAGCCGCTTCGTCAGCGGCGTGACCGACCTGTCCGCCCCGATCCTGCGCGGCGGCGCGGCGGCGGCGGCGCTGACCATGCCCTATCTGTCGAAACTGGCGGAGGCGGACGCGATCGACGCCGCAGCGGCGGCGGTGCGGGCGGCGGCGGCGCGGATTTCGGCGCAACTGGTCGACGACGACCATCATCCTTGAAGGGGCACCGGTTTCCGCGCTTTCTCCGTACCCCCGCGCAGGCGGGGGTCCAGGGCGGCTGAGTAGCGACGGGTGTTCTGCTGGGCTCTGGACCCCCGCCTGCGCGGGGATGACGGAAATCGATGGGCGGCGGACATGCAGCGGGGGACATTTTCCACGCGCGTGATCCACGCTTTCCTGTTGCAAGCGAAAATCCGTTCACATATGAAAACCGTTGGGCGTCGGATGCGGCGACCGGGACGGGGCGGATCGATCATCATGGGCGCCCCATGGGGGCTGCACATGACGATCATCACCCGGCTATCGGTTCACGACATCCGGTTTCCGACTTCGGCGTTTCTCGACGGTTCGGACGCGATGAACCCCGAGCCCGATTATTCGGCGGCCTACTGCATCCTCGAAACCGATACGCCCGGCCTCGAAGGGCACGGCCTGACCTTCACCATCGGCCGCGGCAACGACCTGTGCTGTGCGGCGATCGCCACGCTGGCGCCGCTGGTCGAAGGGCTGTCGCTCGACGAGATCCGCAGCGACGGCGCGGGCTTCTGGCGGCGGATGACCGGCGACAGCCAGTTGCGCTGGGTCGGCCCGGAAAAGGGGATCATCCACCTCGCCACCGGCGCGGTGGTCAATGCGGTGTGGGACCTCTTGGCCAAGTCCGCGGGCCTGCCGCTGTGGGACTATATCGGGTCGATGTCGGCCAGCGAGATCGTCGGCCTGATCGATTTCCGCTACATGACCGACTGCATCACCCCCGACGAGGCGGTCGCGCTGCTCGAGGAACGCGCGATCGGCAAGGCGGCGCGGCGCGAGACGCTGCTGGCGGAAGGCTATCCGGCCTATACCACCTCGCCCGGCTGGCTCGGCTATTCGGATGAAAAGCTGGTCCGCCTGTGCCGCGAGGCGGTGGCCGACGGCTTCACCCATATCAAGCTGAAGGTCGGCGGCGATCCGGAGAACGACCGCCGCCGCGTCGCGCTGGCGCGCGAGACGATCGGGCCGGACATCGACCTGATGATCGACGCCAACCAGGTGTGGGAAGTCGACGACGCGATCGCGCGTGTGAACGACCTCGCCTTCGCCAAACCCCGCTTCATCGAGGAGCCGACCTCGCCCGACGATGTCGAGGGGCACCGCACGATCCGCGAGGGCGTGCGGCCAGTCCAGGTCGCCACCGGCGAGATGTGCCAGAACCGCATCGTCTTCAAACAGTTCATCATGCGCCACGCATTGGACGTCGTGCAGATCGACGCCTGCCGGCTGGGCGGCGTGAACGAGGTGCTGGCGGTGCTGCTGATGGCGGCAAAGTTCAACCTGGCGGTGTGGCCGCACGCCGGCGGCGTCGGGCTGTGCGAATATGTCCAGCACCTCTCGATGATCGACTATCTGTGCTTCTCGGGCGTGAAGCACGACCGCGCGGCCGAATTCGTCGATCACCTCCACGAACATTTCGTCGATCCCTGCATCGTCCGGAACGGCGCCTATCGCGCGCCGACGCTGCCGGGCTATTCGATCGAGATGAAGCGCGAGTCGATGGAAGCGCATCGCTGGACGGGCGGCGCGAGGGGCTGATCGACCGAATCGTCGCCCCAGCGCAGGCTGGGGCCTCACGCGGTTCCTGTCCCGCGTCGTCACCGGGAGATCCCAGCCTTCGCTGGGATGACGTTTGATGCTCCCCCCTTCGTAACCCTTCCTTGCCGGTCCGCGACAAATTGCGACAACTAGCGCATTGCGTCGATCGAAGCCGTGCGTATGAAAACATGCAATGAAACTTTCGGATGGGCCGGCGGTTACGCCCCGGCGCATCCGCGCCGTTTTTCCGTCGCAAAGGTTGCCGCCTTGATCCGATCCGCGTCGTCGCGCGTCCGCCCGTTCCTGTTGCTGTCGACCCTGCTGGCCCTGTCGGCCTGTGGCGGCGGCAGTGGGGAAAAGGCGACGAAGAACGGCCGCGGCAACCAGGGGCCGGCGCAGGTCGGCTTCGTCGTGGTGCAGGCGACCAGCGTCGCACAGACCGCCGACCTCGCCGCGCGCGTCGTCGCGTTCCAGCAGTCGGAGGTCCGCCCGCAGGTCGCCGGCCTCATCCGCAAGCGCTTCTTCACCGAAGGCGCGCTGGTCCGCGCCGGGCAGACGCTCTACGAGATCGACCCGCGCCTGTATCGCGCGCAGACCAACGAAGCGACCGCGAACCTGAACAGTGCCCGCGCCAATGCCGAGGCGACGCGGGTGCGCGCCGAACGCTTCCGCCCGCTGGCGGAGATCGAGGCGGTCAGCCGCCAGGATTATACCGACGCCGCCGCACAGGCGAGGCAAGCCGCCGCCGCCGTCGAACAGAGCCGGGCGCAGCTGGAAACGGCGCGGGTCAACCTGTCCTTCACCCGCGTCCCCGCGCCGATCACCGGGCGGATCGGGCGCAGCTATTTCACCGAAGGCGCGCTGGTCACGACCAACCAGGCCGATCCGCTGGCGGTGATCCAGCGGCTCGACCCGATCTTCGTCGATATCCAGCAATCGGCCGCCGACCTGCTGACGCTGCGCCGCGAACTGGCCAGCGGCGGCGTGATCCCGGCCTCCGCCGCGGTCCGGCTGCGGCTGGAGGACGGCAGCGATTTCGGCCAGACCGGCACCGTCCAGTTCGCCGAGGTGATGGTGAACGCGCAGACCGGCACGGTGACGCTGCGCGCCCGCTTCCCCAACCCCCAGGGCATATTGCTGCCCGGCATGTTCGTCCGCGCGCAGTTCGCGCAGGCGATCAACCAGCGCGCGATCCTCGTGCCGCAACAGGCGGTGAAGCGCGATCCCAAGGGGCAGGCGACGGTGTTCGTCGTCGGTCCGAACGACACCGCCGTGCAGAAGGTGATCGAGGCCGACCGGACGCAGGGCCAGTTCTGGGTCGTGACCGGCGGCCTCGATCCCGGCGACAAGGTGATTACGCAGGGGACCGCGAACCTGCGCCCCGGTGCGAAGATCAGGCCGGTACCCGCCAGCGCGCCGCAGTCGATCCAACCCAAGCCTGCCGGTGACCAGCCGTCCGCGCCCGCGAAAGCCGGCTAACCCATGTCCCGCATATTCATCGCCCCGGCCCGGATCGCCTGACGCATGTCACGCATCTTCATAGACCGCCCGATCTTCGCATGGGTGATCGCGATCATCGTGATGCTGGGCGGGCTGGGCGCGATCCTGTCGCTGCCGATCGCGCAATATCCCGACGTCGCGCCGCCACAGGTCAATATCCGCGCGACCTATCCCGGCGCCAATGCCGACACGATCCAGAATTCGGTCACGCAGATCATCGAACAGCAGCTGACCGGCATCGACGGGCTGCTCTATTTCAGCTCGCAAAGCTCGTCGCGCGGGCAGGTGACGATCAGCGCGACCTTCGACAAGGGCGTCGATCCCGACATCGCGCAGGTGCAGGTCCAGAACCAGGTGCAGCAGGCGCTGTCGCGACTGCCGCAGCAGGTGCAGCAACAGGGCATCCGCGTCACCAAATCGAACCCCGATTTCCTGATGATCGTCGGCATCTTCGACGAAACCGACCAGCGCACCAATGGCGACGTGTCGGATTACATGGAGGCGAACCTCGTCGAGCCGCTGGCGCGGATCAACGGGGTGGGCGAGACCAACGTGTTCGGATCGCAATATGCGATGCGCATCTGGCTCGATCCGGCGAAGCTCGCGTCGTTCTCGCTGATGCCCGGCGACGTCGTCACCGCGATCCAGAACCAGAATACCGAAGTCGCCGCGGGCGAACTCGGCGGGCAGCCGACGTCGAACGAACAGCAATTGAACGCCACCGTCACCGCCCAGTCGCGGTTGCAGACTCCGGCGCAGTTCAGGGCGATCATCCTGAAGACGCTGCCCGACGGGTCGACCGTCCGCCTGTCCGACGTGGCGCGGGTCGAACTGGGGCAGGAGAATTACAACGCGCTCAGCCGGGTGAACGCCCATCCCGGTGCCGGCCTCGCCATCAGCCTCGCCCCCGGTGCCGACGCGCTGGAGACGGCGGAACTGGTGAAGGCCGAGGTCGAGCGGCAATCGGCCAAATTCCCGACCGGCCTGACCTATGCCTATGCCAACGACACGACGGCGTTCATCAAGCTGTCGATCGAGGAAGTGGTCAAGACGCTGGTGGAGGCGGTGATCCTCGTCGTCATCGTCATGTTCGTGTTCCTGCAAAGCTGGCGCGCCACGCTGATCCCGACGATCGCGGTGCCCGTGGTGCTGCTCGGCACGTTCGGCGTCTTCTATCTCTTCGGCTTCTCGATCAACACGCTGACGCTGTTCGGGCTCGTCCTCGCCATCGGCCTGCTCGTCGACGACGCGATCGTCGTCGTCGAGAATGTCGAGCGGTTGATGGAGGAAAATCCCGACATGTCGCCGCGCGAGGCGACGATCCAGTCGATGCAGGAAATCCAGGTCGCGCTGATCGCGATCGGCATCGTCCTGTCGGCGGTGTTCCTGCCGATGGCGTTCTTCGGCGGATCGACCGGGGTCATCTACCGCCAGTTCTCGGTCACGATCGTCGCCGCCATGGTGCTGTCGGTGTTCGTCGCGCTGATCCTGAGCCCTGCGCTCACCGCGACTCTGCTCAAGCAGAAGAAGCGCGGCGAGGACGGCAGCATCGAGGGCGGCTGGCTGGAGCGGAAACTGCCCCGCGTGGCCCATTTTGGCGAACGGCTTCGGGGCGGCTTCAACCGCAATTTCGACAAGGGCGTCGACAAGTACGAGCGCGGCGTGATCCATGTCATCGACCGCAAATGGCTGTACCTGCTGCTCTATACCGCGGTGCTCGCCATCCTCGCGCTGCTGTTCTTCCGCCTGCCGACCAGCTTCCTGCCGACCGAGGATCAGGGCGCGGCGTCGATCCGGTTCCAGCTGCCCGCCGGCTCGACCCGCGGCCGCACCGAAGAGGTGCAGCGCGCGGTCGAGAAATACTTCCTGACCTATGAAAAGGACAATGTCCGCACCCTGCTGGCGGTCGCCGGCGGTGGCGGCGGTGCGTCGGGGCAGAATACGGGGCAGGGGTTCATCAACTTCGCCGACTGGGCGCAGCGCCCCGGCAAGGACAATGGCGCCGACGCGATCGTCGCGCGCGCCTCTGCCGCGTTCCGGGGGTTCCGCGATGCGCAGGTGTTCGCGATCCTGCCCCCGGCGGTCCGCGGTCTGGGACAGGCCAACGGCTTCACCATGGAGTTGCAGAACGCCAGCGGGATGAGCGCGGCCGACTTCGCCGAGGCACGCGACAAGCTGCTCGCCGCCGCCAGCGCCGATCCGATGCTGAGCGGCGTCCGACTGTCCGAGCTGCCGGACATCGCGACGCTCAACGTCGATATCGACCAGCAGCGTCTGTCGACGCTGGGGTTGAGCCAGAACGACGTCAACAACACGATCTCGACCGCCTGGGGCGGGCGCTACGTCAACGACTTCATCGATCGCGGCCGGGTGAAGCGCGTGTTCGTGCAGGGCGACGCGCCCTATCGCAGCGAACCCGGCGACCTGTCGCAATGGTTCGTGCGCGGATCCAACGGACAGATGGTGCCCTTCTCCTCCTTCTCGCGCACCGGCTGGACCGTCGCGCCGACCACGCTGTCGCGGTTTCAGGGGCTGCCCTCGTTCGAATTCCAGGGGCAGGCGGCATCGGGCGTCAGCTCGGGCGAGGCGATGGACCGCATCGCCGAACTGGCCGGCCAGATTCCGGGCACCAGCGTCGCATGGGCCGGGCTGTCGTTCCAGGAACGGCTGTCGTCGGGACAGGCGCCTTTGCTCTACGGCCTGTCGATCCTCGTCGTGTTCCTGTGCCTTGCCGCGCTGTACGAAAGCTGGTCGATCCCGATCGCGGTGCTGCTGGTCATTCCGCTGGGGTTGATCGGGGCGATCGCGTTCGTGACGCTCAGGGGGCTGGAAAACGACGTCTATCTCCAGATCGGGTTGCTGACGACGATGGGTCTGGCGGCCAAGAACGCGATCCTGATGATCGAGTTCGCCGAACAGGCGGAGCGCAAGGGCGCGCGCGTCATCGACGCCGCGCTGGAGGCGGCGCGCATCCGTCTCCGCCCGATCCTGATGACGTCGCTCGCCTTCATCTTCGGCGTGTTGCCGCTCGCCATCTCGACCGGGGCGGGCGCCAACAGCCGCATCGCGATCGGCACCGCCGTCATCGGCGGGATGTTCACCGCGACGGTGCTGGCGATCTTCTACATCCCGTTGTTCTTCGTGCTGGTCCGCCGCGGCGTGCGCGACGGCCTCGCCAAACTCCGCCATCACGAGCCAAAGGAGGTCGGGGCATGAGGCGCTTCGCTGGTCCTCTCGCGGCGGCGCTGCTCGCCGGCTGTTCGATGACCCCGACCTATGAGCGCCCGACCGCCGTCGTGCCGCCATCGTGGCCGGTCGGCGACGCCTATCTGCGGCAGAGCGAGGCGAGCCTGCCCGCGCTGACCTTCGAACAGGTGTTCACCGCGCCCGGCCTGCGCACGCTGGTGGGGCAGGCGCTGGTCAACAACCGCGATCTGCGGATCGCCGCCGCCAACATCCGGGCGGCGCGCGCGCAATATCGCATCCAGCGCGCCGACCTGTTCCCGCAACTCGATGCCTCGGCCCGCTACAGCTATCGCGGCACCGGCGACGGCGCGACCACGACGACGATTCCGGGCACGGGCACCGGCGGGACCGGCACGGGTGGCACCGGCACCGGCACGGGTGGCACCGGCGGCACGGTCGTCTCCAGCAGCCGCTCGCCCAGCAGCTTCTCGCTCGATCTCGGCGCCACCGCGTTCGAACTCGACCTGTTCGGACGCATCCGTTCGCTGACCGAGGCCGAACAGAACCGCTATTTCGCGAGCCGTGCCGGCGCGCGTGCCACCCGCCTGACGCTGGTCGGCGACATTGCCGAGGCATGGGCGACGTACGGCGCCGACCGCAGCCTGATGACCGTGGCCGAGGCGACCGCCGCCAGCGCGCGGCGCAGCGTCACGCTGACCCGTGCCCGGTTGCAGGGCGGCATCGCGCCGCGCACCGACCTGCGCCAGGCCGAACAGATCCTCGCCACCGCCGAAAGCGACCTGGCCGAACAGCGCACGCAGCTGGCGCAGGACATCAACGCGCTGCAACTGCTGGTCGGCGCGCCGATCGATCCCGCAATGCTGCCCGGTTCGATCGACGTCGCGCTGCCGACCATCGCGGACCTGCCGGCGGGGATCGATTCGGGCATCCTGCTGCGCCGTCCCGACGTGGTGCAGGCGGAATATGAACTGCTGGCGGCCAATGCCGATATCGGCGCGGCGCGCGCGGCGCTGTTCCCCCGGCTGTCGCTGACCGGGCTGGTCGGCTTCGCCAGCGACGCGCTGCGCACGCTGTTCACCGGCGGCGCGTTCAACTATTCGGTCGCGCCCTCGCTCAGCTATCCGATCTTCCGCGCCGGTGCGGGGCGGGCGGGGGTCGAATTCAGCCGTGCCCAGCGCGACGCCCTGCTCGCCACCTACGAACGCACCATCCAGTCGGCGTTCCGCGAAGTGTCCGACGCGCTCGCCCGCCAGGGGACCGTCGCCGAACAGACCCGCGCCGAACGCGCCAACCTGGTCGCCGCGCAGGACACGTTCCGCCTGACCGAGGCGCGCTATCGCGGCGGCATCGACACCTTCCTCACCAGCCTCGATGCGCAGCGCTCCTATTACAGCGCGCAGCGCCGGCTGGTCGCGACGCAACTGGTCACGGCGACCAACCGCGTGACGCTGTACCGGACGCTGGGCGGCGATTCGCTGCTGGAGGTCGGGCCGAACGGGCCGGTGGCATCTACAGAACCCGTTCGTGCTGAGTAGAGACTGAGCGAAGTCGAAGGCTCGTATCGAAGCACCCGTGATGGTCCTTCGATACGCCGCTTCGACAGGCTCAGCGGCTACTCAGGACGAACGTATTTGGAGATTACGCAGCGATCGCAACCCCGGCCGGGTCGTCGTCATTCGCCGCCTTGCGCGCCATCCGCACGCGCCGCGCCCGCCGGCTGCGCGCGCGGGGCATGATCCGCGCCACCCACAGCCGGAGCGACGCGCCGCGCACCGCACCCATCAGCGCGACCGTCGCCAGCAGCGCGTCGAGATACGCGGCGATATCGACCGCCACCAGCACCCCGACCAGCTCGGGCGTGCCCAGCGCGGACACGACGATCATGTCGCCGCCCATCCACACCACCGTCCCCGCCGCCGCCGACAGGATCACGAACAGCAGCCAGTGTCCCGGCGTCAGCGCGGCGAGCCCGCGCACCACCGGCTGCACCAGCACCGCTGCGATCGCCCGCGCGACCGGCAGGTCGGGCCAGACCCGAACGATCAGGATACAGGCGGCAAGCGTGGCGGCGACGATCAGCATATGTTCCCCTTCCGAAACGACATGGGGAGCCGACCGTCTCGCGTAAAGATCAGCCGCCGTCGACGATCAGGTCGACCGACGTGCCGCGCCCCTGGGGCGACAGGAACACGGCATAGACCGCGTTGCCGCGCGTGCCGCCCAGCACATGCTGGTCGCCCTCGGCCTGATGCTCCGCCGAATAGCCGCCCTTCCGCGCGCGGGTGTAGTACCAGTCGACCATGCGATCGACCGGCTGGGCGATGGTGAAGCTGACCACCCGCATCCGGCAGCCATCGGCGTCGGTACCGGCGGCTTCGGACAGGCGCGCATCGGGATGGAGGGCGAAGGCGGCGGGCAGGCGGGTGGCCCATGCCGCGCTGTACCCGACCTTCGCCGCGCACTGGCGGTTGCCGCCCTTCCGCACTGCGGCCAGTTCGCCCAGCGTCAGCGCCTCGCGGCCGCCCTCGCACGACGGGCACGCACCGGGCTTCGGTGCCGATTGCAGCGATTCGCTGCGCCCCGCGCTGCCCGACGCGACGTCGGCGGCCGGGGCGGCGGCGGTATAGGGCCGGTCGGGCGGGCGGACCGCGCCGTTGCCGGACTGGCCGCTCAGGGACGGGTCGACCATGATCTGGTCCTGCAACGCCGCGGTCACCGCCGGGTCGCCGGCATTGCCGCGCAGCAGATCGGCATCCAGCGTGTCGACATTGTTGGCCGGCGGCGCGCTGCCCTGGTTGCAGCCGGCCAGCAGCGCCAGCGGCGCCACGATGGAAAGGGCACGAATCATCGGCGACGCACTCCGCGAACTTCTATGGGCCGCGCGACGCTACGCCCGCGCGGTTAACAATCCATCGTATCGCAAAAACGCGCATCCGCCATTGCCGTGTGGCGTCGGCGGGGCCATGTCGTGTCCCATGTTGAACATCGTCTCGATCCTGATCGGTCTCGTCGCGCTGGTGATTGCCATTCCCGCGCTGATCCCCGTCGTCTCGCTGATGAACTGGATCGCGTTCCCGATCGCGCTGGTCGGGTTCGTGATCGGGTTGCTGTCGTCGAAGAACACCGGCCGCAACCTGAACCTCGTGATCCTGATCGTGGCCGGCCTGCGCCTGTTCCTGACCGGCGGCCTGATCTAATTCGGTGAGCGAGGGGGCGGACCGGCAGGGGCTGGCGTTCGGCGTCGGCGCCTATGTGCTGTGGGGGTTGCTGCCCCTCTATTTCCGGCTGCTGGGGCCGATCGACGCGGGTGAGATCGTCGCGCAGCGCGTGCTGTGGTCGGCGCTGCTGGTCGCGGGGATCGTCGTCGCCGCGCGGCGGGGGCGCGCCCTGCGTGCCGCCTTCGCCGACCGTCGCGCGCTGCTCAACCTGATCGCCAGCGCTGCGTGCATCGCGATCAACTGGCTGGTCTATGTCTGGGCGGTGCTGCACGGACAGGTGCTCGCCGCCAGCTTGGCCTATTTCCTCAACCCGCTCCTGAACGTCCTGCTCGGCGTCGTGCTGCTGGGCGAACGGATGAACCGGACGCAAGCCGTGGCGGTGGCGCTGGCCGGGGCGGGCGTCGCGCTGTTCGCGTTCGGATCGTCATGGGTGGCGCTGGGCATCAGCCTCAGCCTCGCGATCAGCTTCGCGCTCTACGGGCTGATCCGCAAGACGGTGTCGGTCGGCGCGCTCGAAGGGCTGATGGTCGAAACCACGCTGCTCGCCCCGTTGGCGCTCGGCTATCTGCTGTGGCTGGGGGCGGGCGAGCCGCTGGCGTTCGAACAGGGGCGGGGGATGGCCGGGATGCTGGTGCTGGCCGGCGCGGTGACCACCGCGCCGCTGCTGCTGTTCTCCGCCGCCGCGCGCCGCTTGCGCCTCGCGACGATGGGGATGCTCCAGTTCCTCGCACCCTCGCTACAATTCGTGCTGGCGATCGTCGTGTTCGGTGAACATCTGACGCCGACACGGCTCGGCTGCTTCGCGCTGATCTGGGCGGGCCTTGCCGTCTACATCCTCGGCGGGCGCAGGCCGGGGCGGCGCGAGGCCGCCCCGACCAGGGCTTAGGGATTGTTTGAAAACTCGCGGAAGAGCGAGTTTCGAGGCGGGCCGGCACCGTAAAACGTGCCTCGGGCACGTTTTCGAACAGCCTGTTAGCGGCAGACCACCTGCCCGCGATCGACCGACCGGCCGAGCAGCGCACCCGCACCGCCGCCGATCAACGTGCCCAGCAGCCGCGAATCACCGCCCGCGATCAGGTTGCCGAGCACGCCACCGCCCAGTCCACCGACGATCAGTCCGGTCGTGCCGTCGTTGCGACGGCAGTAATAGCGCCCGTTCTGCCCGCGATAGACGCGGTCGTTGCGGGTCAGCGCGCGCTGCCGGTAATATTGGCCGTCGCGATAATAGCGGTCGGCATAATAGCGGTTCTGCCCGGGCTCGAACCGGTTGTAGTTATAGTTGCGATAGCCGCGCCAGTCGCGCTGATCGCGGCGCAGGTCGCGACGCGCGTCGTTCACGTCGCGGCGATATTCGCGATCGGCGCGGCGCACGTCGCGCCGGCTGTCGGCATTGCGCAGGTCGCGGCGGTAATCGCGGCGCGCATCGCGCACCTCGTCGCGATATTCCTGGCGCGGGGTCTGCGCCATCGCCGGGGCGGCGGCGATCGTCGGCAGGGTAACGGCCGCGACCAGCGCGGCAAGGATCGGGGTACGCATCGTTTCACTCCTAATCCGTCAGGATGAAAGCAGAACGACGCGTACTCGCCCAAGTTGCGTGAACGGAAAACTACTTGCCGTTCATATTCGCGTCATGCGTAGTGCTTGCCCGGATAGGCGAACAACAGGTCGGCATCTTCGCTCGACTGCAACCGGACTTCGCCTTCGAAGGTCAGGCAGTCGCCCGCCGCCCAGCCGGTGCCGTCGGCGCTGCCGCTGCCGGTCACCGGCACGAACCAACCCCTGACGCCGGCCGGCACCGTCACGGTGCGTTCGCCGCCGGTCCAGCGCTCCAGCACGAACTTGGGGCCATCGACCAGGATCGCGCGGTCCGCGGCGATCCGGCCCGGCGCTTCCGGCGCGACGAACGGCCGCGCGTCCGACACCGCGACCCCGTCTTCCAGATGCAGCTCGCGCGGACGGCCATAGTCGTACAGGCGATAGGTGGTTTCCGAATTCTGCTGGATCTCGATCAGCGTGATGCCCGCGCCGATCGCATGGACGGTGCCCGACTTCGCATAGAAGAAATCGCCCGGCTTCACCGGCTTCCAGTCCAGCTTGCGCTCGATCGATCCGTCGAGCGCGGCGTCGCGCAGCTGTTCGGCGGTCATCGGCTCCAGCGTGCCCAGCGCGATCGTCGAATCGGGCTCGGCGGCCAGCAGCGTCCAGCATTCGTCCTTGCCGCGCGGCAGCCCGCGCGCCTGCGCCTGGCTGTCGTCGGGATGGACCTGCACCGACAGCTTTTCCGACGTGAACAGATATTTGACCAGCAGGTCGGGGGTGTCGTCGCCCGGCGTCTTGTACCATATCTCGCCGACCGGATCGGCATCGGCGGGCTGGTCGGCGAAACCGAAGCCGAGGGAATGGCGGCCCCACGGCTTTTCGACGCGATGCATTTCGAGCTTGGTGACGGGCATGAAGTCGCTCCGGAACGTCATTGAACGGGTCCGCGTGCTCATGCGCGAAAGGGACTGTTCGCGCTACCCCTGTGGCAGTAGAAGCATCGCCCATATGCGTACCGTATCGACCCGCGCGTCTGCGCTCATCCTCGTCGCCCTTGCCGGTGTCGGCCTTTCCGCCTGTGCCCGTGGCGGCGCGGGGGCGGGGCGCGACCTGCCCTATGTCGCGCGCGACGTCGGCACGCTGTATTCGGCGGCCAAGAGCCGGCTCGACCGGCACCAGTACAAGGTGGCCGCCGCGCTGTTCGACGAGGTCGAGCGCCAGCATCCCTATTCGGTCTGGGCGCGCCGTGCGCAGTTGATGGGCGCGTTCAGCTATTATCTCGACGCCGACTATACGAAGGCGATCGCCGGGGCGCAGCGCTTCCTGTCGGTCCATCCCGGCAACCGCGACGCACCCTATGCCTATTACCTGATCGCGCTGAGCTATTACGAGCAGATCAGCGACGTGACCCGTGACCAGAAGATCACGATGCAGGCGATGGACGCGCTGGGCGAGCTTTCGCGCCGCTATCCCAACACCTCCTATGCCGCCGATGCGCGGCTGAAGCTCGACCTGGTGCGCGACCACCTGGCGGGCAAGGAGATGGAGATCGGCCGCTTCTACCAGCAGCGCGGCCAGTGGCTGTCCGCATCGATGCGGTTCCGCTCGGTCATCGACCAGTATCAGACGACGACCCACGCCCCCGAGGCGCTGATGCGCCTGACCGAGACCTATCTGGCGCTGGGTGTGCCGGGCGAGGCGAAGAAGTCGGCCGCGGTGCTCGGCGCCAACTATCCCGGCACCGAGTGGTACCAGCGCGCCTACGACCTCATCAGCGACAAGTCGCCGCCGCCGCCCAAGCCGATCCCGGTCACCTATGCCAAGCCCAAGCCGCTGACCGGTGAGGTGAAGCTGGAAGACACCGAGGAACCGCCGGCCCAGCCGACCACGACCCCGCCGCCGGTCACCCCGTCGCCGGTCGGCCCGACCACCGGCGCCACCGGCGGCAGCCCCGGCGCCCCGGGCGGCGTGCCGAACTGACGGGGCGGGTAGGGGCGGCGCAACCCATCGCACTACCCGAACTGGAACGGTCGCGAACTTCCCGAGCGGTGCCTCATCCCACCGTACCCCGGCAAAGGCCGGGGTCCAGTTGGGGGACGTGGACGACGTACGGAAAAAGCCTGCCCAACTGGACCCCGGCCTTTGCCGGGGTACGGTAAGGGGGGCACAGCGGTCCTCTCGAATCCTGCCGTACCCCCGCGCAGGCGGGGGTCCAGAGCCCAACAGAACTACGGGCGCGTGAGCCACCCTGGACCCCCGCCTGCGCGGGGGTACGGCATAATCGATCCGTTCGACCCCCAAAACCCACCCCCCAACGCACGAAGCCATTTGTTCTCCGGCTGTTCCGCGGGTATGGAGGGCGCGATGCTGACGGCGCTTTCCATTCGTGACGTGGTGCTGATCGAGGCGCTCGACCTCGATTTCGCGGCCGGGCTTGGCGTGCTGACCGGCGAAACCGGCGCGGGCAAGTCGATCCTGCTCGACGCGCTGGGCTTGGCCCTCGGCGCGCGCGGCGATACCGCGCTGGTGCGCCACGGTGCGAAACAGGCGGCGGTCACCGCGATCTTCGCACCGCCGGTGCCCGACGGGCCGGTGGCGACGCTGTTCGACGACAACGGCCTCGACCTCGAACCCGGCGAGCCGCTCATCATCCGCCGCATCGTCAAGGCCGATGGCGGCAGCCGCGGCTTCGTCAACGACCAGCCTGCCTCCGCCGGATTGCTGCGCGACCTCGCCCCGCATCTGGTCGAAATCCACGGCCAGCACGACGATCGCGGCCTGCTCAACCCGCGCGGCCACCGCGCGCTGCTCGACGGTTTCGGCCGGATCGACACCGCGCCGCTCAGGAGCACCTATCGCGACTGGCGCGATGCCGAGGCCGCGCTGGGCGCGGCGCTGGCCGGGATCGAGGTGGCGCAGCGCGACCGCGACTGGCTCGAACATGCGGTCGACGAACTGACCGCGCTCGCCCCCGAAGCCGGCGAGGAAGAGACTCTGGCCGAGCGCCGCCGCGCGATGCAGCGCGCCGAAAAGGTCGCCGACGACCTGACCCAGGTCGAGGAGCGGCTGGACGGTCCCAACGGCGCGCTGTCGGCGCTGCGACAGGCGGGCCGCGCGCTCGAACGCATCGCCGAGGCGCATCCCGCGCTCACCGAATCGCTGGCTGCGGTCGACCGCGCGCTGGTCGAGGCGGAGGCGGCCGAGACTGCGTTGCGCGAGGCGACCGATGCGCTGGCGTTCGATGCCGCCGCGCTGGAGGACGACGAATCGCGCCTGTTCGCGCTCCGGGCGATGGCGCGCAAGCACCGCGTCCAGCCCGACGACCTCGCCACGCTCGCCGACGACCTTGCCGCCCGCCTCGCGCTGCTCGAATCGGGCGAGGCCGGGATCGGCGCGCTGGAAAGGAAGGTCGCCGTCGCGCGTGCCGCCTATGGCAAGGAGGCCGACCGCGTCCACGCCGCCCGCCTCGACGCGGCGCAGCGGCTCGACGCGGCGGTCGCGGGCGAACTGGCACCACTGAAACTCGACGCCGCGCGCTTCCGCACCGTCGTCGTCGAACTCGACGACGGCCAATGGTCGTCCGCCGGCCGCGACCGGGTGGAGTTCGAGATTTCGACCAACCCCGGCGCGCCCTTCGCGCCGCTCGCCAAGATCGCTAGCGGAGGCGAACTCTCGCGCTTCATCCTCGCGCTCAAGGTGGCGCTCGCCGAAGAGGGCGGGGCGGCGACGATGATCTTCGACGAAATCGATCGCGGCGTCGGCGGCGCGGTCGCCTCGGCGATCGGCGACCGCCTCCACCGCCTGTCGCGCGCCACCCAACTGCTGGTCGTCACCCACAGCCCGCAGGTCGCGGCGCGTGGGCACCGCCATCTGTTGATCGCCAAGGCGCATGACGGCATCGTCACCCGCACCGGCGTGCGCCCGCTGTCGAGCGACGAACGCCGCGAGGAGATTGCGCGGATGCTCTCGGGCGCCGAGATCACCGACGAGGCCCGCGCCCAGGCCCGCCGCCTGATCGAACCGGCATGACCGAACCGCCCCGCACGCCCGACGGCCGCTACATCGTGGTCGATGGCGTGCTGTGGCGCGCGACCCGCCCCGATCTTACCGAGGCGGAGCGCGAACGGCTGGTCCACGAGCTGATGGACGCGAGGCGCGCGGTCGGTGCCGGCAAGCGCGCGGGCGACGACGCGGCGGTGGCGAAGGCGCGCCGGTCGGTCGACGCGGCCAAGATCGCACTCGGCGAACGCGGCCCGGTCTGGTGGGACGACGGTGCGCCGGACCATGACCGGCATAAGGTGGAGAACACGCCGTACGCCGGTTGGTGGGCGGGGCGGTAGGTGACATACTGATCCCCGCGCCGGATTCAGTCGCTACCGAACGAACGGCCCGCCATCCGTCACCTCGGGCTTGATCGAGACTTCTGCGAAAAGTGCCAACCTGTACCCCGGCCAAGGCCGGGGTACGGGGAGTGCCCTGTGGCAGCGACAAGCCGCTGTCCTACAACGCTACGGTCTGCCACACTCGCCGACGCTCTTTGAAAACCGCATCCCCGCCGACGCCCGGCACGACTTGCGACGCGAAAGCGTGGCGAGTGTGACTTTCGTGACCTTTGGCGGAAAACCGCCGTTTCCGGGCCCGCCACGGGCAAAGCCCGTGCCGTCGGACGGCGCCTGTCGCGCCGCCGGCCGGGCGCGCCTCGTGCGGCTCGATGCAGCTTCGCTGCATCTTGCCCGGCGCGCCCTAAATCGCACTGTTCTTCGCCGCCTTCGTCGCCGGATCGAACATATAATGATGCCACGCGAACACCGTCGCCGCGCTGCGATGCGGACGCCAGTTCTCCGCCAGCTCGCGGATCGTCTTCTCGCTCGGCCGCTCGGGCAGGCCCAGGATGCGCCCGATCTCGACCTGCACCGCCAGGTCGCCTGCCGGCCACACGTCCAGCCGCCCCTCGGCGAACAGCAGGTAGATTTCGGCCGACCACCGCCCGATCCCCTTCACCCGCACCAGCTGCGCGATCGCTTCCTCGTCGTCGTCCGGCAGCTTGGCAAGGTCCAGCCGCCCGCTCAGCACCTCGTCGGCAAGGCTGCGGGCATAGCCGCTCTTCTGCCGCGACAGCCCGGCGGCGCGCAGTTCATCGTCGGTCCTGGTCGCGATGCGCGCCGGGTCGGCGGCATCGCCCAGCGTCGCCTCCAGCTTCTTCCACACCGCGTCCGCCGCCTTGTAGCTCACCTGCTGCCCGACGATCGTGCGCAGCAGCGTCACATAGCCGCGCTCGCGGATGCGCGGTTCGGGATAGCCGGCATAGGCGAGCGCGGTCGCGAAGCCCGGTTCGATGGCGGCAAGCGCGTCGAGCGAGGTGCGCAGCTGATCGGCGGAAAGGCCCATGGGCGGTCCTTGAAAAGCGTGCCGCCCCCCGGCATGGGACGGCGACAGGAGAATGAACGATGCCCATGCTTACCGTCGTCGACCGTGCCGGGGAAGAACGAACCGTGGACGCGGAGGTCGGGCTGTCGGTCATGGAGGTGTTGAAGATCAACGGCTTCGACGAACTGCTCGCGCTGTGCGGCGGCTGCTGTTCGTGCGCGACCTGCCACGTCCATGTCGACCCGGCCTATCTGGACCGGCTGCCGGCGATGAACGCGGACGAGGACGACCTGCTCGACGTGGCGGACGACCGCGACGCGACGTCGCGGCTGTCGTGTCAGGTGCGGGTGACGGCGGGGCTGGATGGGATGCGGGTCACCATTGCGGCGGAAGATTGAAGACGAAGCAGCGAAGCTGGTTCGCATCAATCTCCGCCCGGCCGGCGGGGCATCGCCCCGACCGACGACATGGGCTTTGCCCATGTCGGGCCATCGCTCGCGGAACCCCGTTCTCGATACGGGCTCTCGACTACGCTCGATCCCTACTCGAACCGAACGGTGTGGGCGGGAAAGGGAGTAGGAGAGGGGCAAAGGGCAGCGCCACCCCCATCTCCATCCCCACCCACCCCGTTCGGTTCGAGCAGCTTCGAGCCTGTCGAGAAGCGTCCGTCGAGAACCCGCCCGCCCCGAACGCACCCGACATGGGCAAAGCCCATGTCGTCGGACGGGCCGCCGGCCCGCCGGCCGGGCTTGGAAGGCTGCGAAATAGCTTCGCTATTCCGTCAGGCTTCCTGCGCCATCGCCACCGCATACAGCGCGATCGCCGCCGCATTCGACACGTTCAGGCTCTCCACCCGGTCCGAAATCGGCAGCTTGGCGAGGATGTCGCAATGCGCCTCGGTATTCTGCCGCATCCCCTCGCCCTCGGCGCCCAGCACCAGCGCGACCCGCTTCGGGCCCAGCGCCTGTGCCAGCGTCGTGTCGGTCTTGCCGGTCAGCCCGACGCGCCAGTATCCGGCCTCGCCCAGCTCGACCAGCGCGCGCGACAGGTTCACCACCCGCACCCACGGCACGTTCTCCAGCGCGCCGGAGGCCGAGCGTGCGACCGTGCCCGATTCGGGCGGCGCGTGCCGGTCCTGCGTGACGATGCCCAGCGCGTCGAACGCCGCCGCCGAGCGCAGGATCGCGCCGACGTTATGCGGGTCGGTCACCTGATCGAGCAGCAGGATTGGCCGGTCGTCGTCGCGCCCCTGTTCGATCAGGTCGGCCAGCCAGATATCCTCCAGCGGGTCGGCCTCGATCACGATCCCCTGGTGCGGCGCGTCGGCGGGGACGAGCCGGGCGAGGTCGGCGACCTCGGCATAGACCACCGGCACCCCCTCGGGCAGCACCAGCTGCGCACCCATTTCGTGCGTGCACCAGATCTTGCGGATCTTGCGCTCGGGATTGTCGAGCGCGGCGAAGGCGGCGTGGCGGCCCCAGAAGCGCGGACGCTGCGGCGATGCCTTGCTGGGGCGGTGTCCTTTGCGGGCCATGTCAGTCTTTCTCGGGGATGGCGTAGGGGTCGGTGGCGACCGGCCGGGTGGGCAGGGGCGGACGCGGCAGCGGCCGTTCGGCATTGGCCGCGCTCAGCAGGATCGACGCGAGGATGATCGCGTTCTGCCGCATGTCGGGCCCTTTGAGGTGGTCGTAGGTATCGATGCTCGTATGGTGCAAGCGGCTGCCATAGTCGAGCGGGTCCTGGATGAACTGATAGCCCTGCAGCCCGACCGACTGGAAGAAATAGTGATCGGTCGACCCGGTGCGCCGGTTCGCGACGGTCGTCGCGCCCATCGACGCGAACGGGGCCAGCCAGTCGCGCAGGATGGGCACGGCGGCGACGTTGCTCTCGGCATTGATCCCGCGGATCCTGCCCGACCCGTTGTCGATGTTGAAATACGCGGTCATCGCGTCATAGCCGGGCTTCTTCGTGATCGGGAAGCGGTTGGTCCAGCCATAGAAGCGGGCGAGGCCGCCGTCCTTGCCGCCCGCCGGTTCGGGCCGCGACGCGATATGCCGCTCGACATAGGCGAGGCTGCCGAGCAGCCCCTGTTCCTCGGCATTCCACAACGCGAAGCGGATCGTCCGCTTCGGCCGGACCTTCAGCGTCGACAGGATGCGCGCCGCCTCCATCACCACCGCGGTCCCTGCGGCATTGTCGGCCGCGCCGTCGCCCGCGACCCAGCTGTCGAAATGCGCGCCGGCCATGACATAGCCGGCCCCGGGGTCGGTGCCGGGCAGGTCGGCGATGATGTTGTAGGCGGTGGGGTCGCTGTCGTCGAAGCGGACCTGCGTGTCGATCTCGATCGTCGGGGCGGGGCCGCTGACCGACAGCCGGGCGAGCCGGCGATAATCCTCAGCCGCGATCTCGATCGCCGGCACCGCCGGCGCGACATCGCGGGTGAAGAGATAGCCCGATCCATGGAGCAGCTTGCCGTCGCGCGACGACATCGTCGCCATCGCCACCGCGCCTTCGCTCTTCAGGAACGCATCGAGCTTGCGCGCGAAGTCGAGCCGCCTGGCGCGGCGGTCGGTATCGGCCGGATCATAGACCGGCTCGCGCCAGCTGTCGGCCTTGGCGAGGTCCTCGCCGGTCAGGCGGCGGAACGGCGCCTCGCCGGGTTCCGATCCGTCGCCCGGCCGGGTCACCATCACCACCTTGCCGCGCAGCTTGCCGCGCCAGTCGGCGAAGTCCTTCTCGTCCGCGATCGGCGCGACGATCACCGGTGCCGACACCGGGCCGTTGGTGCCGGGCGTCCACGCGATCGGGATCGCGGTCAGCTGTACCGGCCGCGGCGTGACCATGCGTACGCTGGCGCGCTCGATCGTCCAGCCGCGCCCGAATTCGAACCCCTCGGCGGTGGTGGTCAGCCCCCATTCGCGGAACTTCGCCTGCGTCCAGCGTTCCGCCTCGCGCATCGCCGGCGAATTGGGCAGGCGCGGGCCGATGCGGTCGGTCAGGTGCTGGGCGATCGGCATGACCTGCGTCTGCGACGTGCCTTCGTCGACGATGCGGTTGACGGCGTCGCGGTCGACGCTCTGTGCGGCCAGCGGGGCGGCGATCAGGGTGGTAGCCAGCAGGATTGCGCGCAAGATCAGGTTCCTCGGACAGCGAAAGCGATGTTCGCGACGCTAAGTTGCCCAACAATATGGCGCAAGGCGTTGACAGCGCCGCTGCGGGACGGCAATGGGCGCGCTCGCTTCGGGGCTGGCCCCGCAAGTGGCGGCTGGACAGGTGGCCGAGTGGTTAAAGGCAGCAGACTGTAAATCTGCCCGGGTTTCCCGTACGCTGGTTCGAATCCAGCCCTGTCCACCACCGCCCGCGCGAACGAGCGCGGCGGTGTTTCGCGGGAAGCATGAACATTCCGACCCCGATCCTCTTCGTGTTCGCCGCGCTGTTCGAGATCGGCGGCTGCTTCGCCTTCTGGGCATGGTGGCGGCTCGACCGCTCGCCCTGGTGGCTGGTGCCCGGCATCGCCGCGCTGATCGGCTTCGCATGGATACTGGCGCACAGCGACACCGCCGGGGCGGGGCGGGCCTATGCGGCTTATGGCGGCATCTACGTGCTGGGTGCGGTGCTGTGGGGCTGGTCGGTCGAAGGGCTGGTGCCAGACCGCTTCGACCTGATCGGTGCCGCGCTGTGCATGGCGGGCTGCGGCGTGATCCTGTTCGGACCGCGATAGGGACGTACTGGAGCGGGTAGCGGGAATCGAACCCGCGTATTCAGCTTGGAAGGCTGCTGCACTACCATTGTGCTATACCCGCCCGTACGCTTGCCGCGCGAAGGCTTCGCCACTGCCACAGCCGGGCCGGACAGGTCAACCGCCGCGTGCAAGACTTTGCCCTGCCAAGAAAAACCCGTATGGCGGGTTCGAATCGTACCTGGGGAGGGTGGTTTGTTGAACGAAATGATCGCGGCGGTGGGCGATGTGCTCAGTGCGCACGGACCGGCGGTACAGGCGGCGGCGAGCTATGCGCCGTCGGACTATTCGATCCATTTCTTCCTGCAACTGGCGGTGATCCTGCTCGCCTGCCGCGTGGTCGGCTGGGCGGGCAAGCGCTTCCTGAACCAGCCGCAGGTGGTGGGGGAAATGATCGCCGGCGTCGTCCTCGGCCCTTCGCTGCTCGGCCTGTTCTTTCCGGACGTACAGGCGGCGATCTTTCCCAAGGAAACGCGCGGCGTCCTCTATGCCGGGGCGCAGCTGGGCGTGGGGCTCTACATGTTCCTCGTCGGGCTGACGCTGCGGCTCGACCATTTCCAGACCAAGGCGAAGAGCGCGGCGATGGTGTCGGCGGCGGGGATCGCCGTCCCCTTTGCCCTCGCATTCCTCGTCACCCCGCTGCTGCTGAACGTGCCGGGGCTGTTCGCCGAAGGCATCTCGACCGGCAGCGCGACGCTGTTCATGGGCGCCTGCATCGCGCTCACCGCCTTCCCGATGCTCGCGCGGATCATCCACGAACGCGGCCTCGCCGACACCGCGCTCGGCACGCTGTCGCTGACCGCCGGGGCGTTCGACGACGCGGTGTCGTGGTGCGTGCTCGCGATCGTGCTGGCGACCTTCGGTGCGGGTGCGGGCGTCGCGATCCTCGCGATCGGCGGTGCGATACTCTACGCGCTGTTCCTCGTCCTGTTCGGCAAGCGCCTGCTCGCGCCGCTCGGCCGCGCTGTCGAGGCGAAGGGCGAGATGAGCATGACCGTGCTGTCGGTCACGCTGATGCTGTTCTGCCTGTCGGCGTTCTTCATGGACGCGATCGGCATCCACGCGATCTTCGGCGGCTTCATCCTTGGCGTGTTCATGCCCCGCGGACTGTTCGTCGAGGAGCTGAAGCGCAAGGTCGAGCCGCTGGCGGTCGTGCTGCTGCTACCGATGTTCTTCACCTATTCGGGGCTGAACACGCGGATGGATACGGTCAGCTCGCTGCCGCTGCTGCTGATCGCGCTGGGCGTGCTGGCGGTGTCGATCCTCGCCAAGTTCGGCGCCTGCTGGGCCGCGGCGCGTCTTGCGGGCGAGGACAATCGTACCGCGCTCGGCATCGGCGCGCTGATGAACTCGCGCGGGCTGATGGAGCTCATCATCATCAACATCGGCCTGCAAAAGGGGATCATCGGCCCCACGCTGTTCGCGATGCTGGTGCTGATGGCGATCGTGACGACGGTGATGGCGACGCCGCTGTTCGAGGCGGTCTATGGCAAGCGGGCGCGGGCGAGCGGCGAACTGGGGACGATTGATCGCACGCAGGCCGCGTAAGCCACTGGCGTTCGCCGGGCGGACGCCATAAATCGCGCGGACAATGGCAAAGATCACGACTCCGCGTCCCGTCCGCGGCACCCAGGACATTTTCGGCGATTTCGAGCGGCGTTTCACCCACGTCGCCGAAACCTTCGAACGCGTCCGCCGGCTCTACTGCTTCGCCCGCGTCGAGGTGCCGGTGTTCGAATCGACCGCCGTCTACGCCCGCTCGCTGGGCGAGACGACCGATGTCGTGTCGAAGGAGATGTATTCGTTCGAGGATCGCGGCGGCGATTCGCTGACGCTGCGCCCCGAATTCACTGCCGGTATCGCCCGCGCGTACCTGACCGAGGGGTGGCAGCAATATGCCCCCCTCAAGCTGGCGACGCATGGCCCCGTGTTCCGCTACGAACGCCCGCAAAAGGGCCGCTATCGTCAGTTCCACCAGATCGATGCCGAAGTGATCGGCGCGGCCGAGCCGATGGCCGATGTCGAGCTGCTGGCGATGGCCGACCAGCTGCTCCACGAACTGGGCATTGCCGACGGGGTGACGCTGCAGCTCAATACGCTGGGCGATGCCGAAACGCGTGACGCATGGCGCGCGGCGCTGGTCGAGCATTTCATGGGGCATCGCGGCGACCTGTCGGAAGACAGTCTCAAGCGCCTCGACAAGAACCCGTTGCGTATCCTCGACTCAAAAGACCCCCGCGACCGCCCGATCGCCGATTCGGCACCGGGGATCGATGCGTATCTGACGGCGGAAGCGGCCGACTTCTTCGCGGCGGTCACGTCGGGGCTGGACGCGGCAGGGGTCAAATGGACCCGCAACGACCGGCTGGTGCGCGGGCTGGACTATTATCGCCACACCGCCTTCGAATTCGTCACCGACCGGCTGGGCGCGCAGGGGACCGTGCTGGCGGGCGGACGCTACGACGGGCTGATCGAGTCGCTCGGCGGGCCGGCGACGCCGGGGGTCGGCTGGGCGGCGGGGATCGAGCGGCTGGCGATGTTGCTGGAGGAGCCGGCGGTACCGCGCGCTGCCGTCTGCGTGATCCCGCGTGAGGGCGAGGCCGACGTGCCGGCCATGACGCTGTTGCAGGATCTGCGCGCCGCCGGAGCGGTGGCTGACATGGCCTATCGCGGCAATATGAAGCGGCGCATGGCCAAGGCAGATACGCAGGGTGCGTCGATGGTCGCGCTGGTCGGAGCGGATGGTGGCGTCACTGCCAAGCTGCTGGCGACCGGTCGACAGATCGACATAGCCGCCGAAGACCGGGAGGCATTTCTGCACGCGGCCACCCTGTATTCGTCGGGCGTGACCGATAGTGACGTCGAGGGCGATTCGGTGCTGGAGGAAATGATCGGCGAATGGCGCGACGGGCTCTGGCAGGCATCGGATAGCGAATGACCATCGCCCCCGAACGCATCGCCCAGATCGAGGCGCGGCGCGACGAACTTGCGGCGCAGATGGCGACCGGCGACCTGCCCGGCGACCGCTTCGTCGCGGTGTCGAAGGAATATGCCGAACTCGAACCCGTCGCACAGGCGGCGGGCGAGGTGCGGCGGTTGCGCGCCGAAAGCGATAGCCTGAGCTTCATGACGCAGGACGCCGATGACGACCTGCGCGCGATGGCGGTCGAGGAACTGCACGCGAACCGTGCGCAGCTCGACGCGGCCGAACGCGCGCTGGCGCTGGCGCTGCTGCCGCGCGATGCCGCCGACGAACGCGCGGCGATGCTCGAAATCCGCGCCGGCACCGGGGGCGACGAAGCGGCGCTGTTCGCCGGCGACCTGTTCCGCATGTACCAGCGCTATGCCGACAATCGCGGCTGGCGGGTCGAGCTGATCTCGGCATCGGTGTCCGACGCCGGCGGCTACAAGGAAGTCGTCGCCAGCGTCACCGGCGCGGGCGTGTTCGCCCGGCTGAAGTTCGAATCCGGCGTCCACCGCGTGCAGCGCGTGCCCGCGACCGAGAGCGGCGGGCGCATCCACACCAGCGCCGCGACGGTCGCCGTCCTGCCCGAGGCCGAGGATGTCGACGTGCAGATCGACGACAAGGACCTGCGCATCGACGTCTATCGTTCGTCGGGGCCCGGCGGCCAGTCGGTCAACACCACCGATTCGGCGGTCCGCATCACCCACTTGCCCACCGGGCTGGTGGTGATCCAGCAGGACGAGAAGTCGCAGCACAAGAACAAGGCCAAGGCACTGAAGGTCCTGCGCACCCGCCTGTACGAGGCCGAGCGCCAGCGGCTGGCCGACGAGCGCGCCGGCACCCGCCGCTCGATGGTCGGATCGGGCGACCGCTCGGAGCGCATCCGCACCTATAATTTCCCGCAGGGGCGGGTGACCGACCATCGCATCAACCTGACGCTCCACCGTTTGCCCGAAATCCTCGAAGGCGAGATGGGGGAACTGATCGGCGCCCTGATCGCGCAGGACGAGGCGGAGCGGCTGGCGACGCTGGATGGGTGAGGCGCGCGCGAGCGTGGGCCGGGATGAGAAGAAGGTTGTCTTCACGCGGAGGCGCGGAGACGCGAAGGGGTCGTGCTCACGGTCGGGTTCCGTGCCGCCAGGTGCCTTGTCTTGTGCAGGCGTGCGAAACGTCGGATCGCTGCGTGATCGCTATCGGCGAACGCTGATCCTCCGCGTCTTCGCGCCTCCGCGTGAGAACGATCCTTTCTTCTACCATCGGCCATGACCACGCTGCGCCACGCCCTGACCCGCGCGACCGCCCGCATCGCAAGCGTGTCCGATTCGCCCCGCCTCGACGCCGAACTGCTCGCCGCCCACGCGCTGGGTTGCAGCCGCGAGACGATGCTGCTCGCCCGCCTCGACGACCCGGTTCCCGCCGGATTCGAAACGCTGGTCGACCGCCGGCTGACCCATGAACCGGTTGCGTACATCACCGGCAGCCGCGCCTTCTGGACCATCGACCTGCTGGTCGGTCCCGGCGTGCTGGTACCGCGCGCGGACAGCGAGACGCTGATCGAGGCGGCCGTCGATCATTTCGCCGGGCGGGCGCCGGGCCGTATCCTCGACCTCGGCACAGGGCCAGGCACGCTGCTGCTGGCGGCACTGGCGGAGTGGCCGGGTGCGACCGGGCTGGGCGTCGATGCGTCGGTACAGGCGCTCGCCTATGCCCGGCGCAACGGCGACGCGCCGGGCATGGCCGACCGGGTGACCTGGGCGCAGGGCGACTGGACCGCGGGGATCGACGGACGCTTCGACCTGATCCTCGCCAATCCGCCCTATATCGGGACGGGGGAGGTGCTGCCGCGCGAGGTCGCTGGCCATGAGCCGGCCGGCGCGCTGTTCGCCGGGGCGGACGGGCTCGACGACTATCGCCGGATCGTCCCCGACCTGCCGCGCCTGCTGGCCCCCGACGGAATCGCCGCGATCGAGATCGGGCATAGGCAGGGCGACGCCGTGCTGGCGCTGGTCGCGGCCGCCGGCCTGCCCGCGCGACTGGTCCGCGATCTCGGCGGCCGGCCGCGCTGCGTTGTAGCCGGTTGATCCTGTCGTGCGGCGAACCCATCTTTCCGCTTGGAGAAGCCCGGCGCAGTCGCTAAGACCGGCTGCGGGGCAGGCACCATCGACGTAGGCGTTGATTGCGGGGCTGGCTCCTTCCATCGTCATGTGACCCACTGTCGTCCGGTGGGCATGGCAGGCGGACGGTGCCGGTGCATCGCCTCGCGGAGTTGCTCGCACCCGGGATCGCGAGATCGACGGACAGGTAAGGACAGGACAACCAACCCTTGATGAACAATCGTCAGGCCGGCCGCCGTCGCGGTCGCGGTGGACAGCGCCAGCCGGGAAGCGGCGGCGGCAACCCGCGTGATAACGGCAATCGCATCGACAATCGTGCGCGCGGCAACGCCGCGCAGTTGCTGGAGAAATACAAGAACCTCGCCGCCGACGCCCAGCGCGCCGGCGACCGGGTGAACACCGAATATTACCTCCAGTTCGCCGACCATTATTTCCGCGTGCTGGAAGCGGGACGTTCGCGCGTCGAGGAACAGCGCCGTCCCCGTGACGAGTTCGACGGCAACGACGACGAGGATTTCGACGGCGACGGCGACATGGGTGCCGACACCGGCAGCCAAGATCGCGGCCAGCGCGATGACCGTGGCCAGCGCGACGATCGCGGCAACCGTGACGACCGTGGAAATCGCGACGACCGTGGCAACCGCGACGATCGCCAGCCACGCGCCCAGCGTGAGGTCCGCGACGATCGCGGCCCGCGCGAAGAGCGTCAGCCCCGCGAGGAACGCCAGCCGCGCGAAGAACGGCAGGCTCGCGACGATCGCGGTCCGCGGGAGGATCGCCCGCAGCGCGAACGCCTGCGTCGCGACGGCGGCCGCACCGCTCCTGCCAATGACGGCGCCGAACAGCGCGGCATCGAGGGCGAAGTCGGGACGCAGCAGCACGATGTCGTAGAGGCAGCGCCCGAGGCGGCTCCCGAAGCCAAGCCGGTTCGCCGCCGCACACCGCGTACGCGTGTCGAAGCGGCACCGGCCGAGGCGGAGGTCGCGCCGTCGATCGACGCCGATCGCCTGCCGCCGGCGCTGTCGGCGAACGACGATGGCGCCGAACGCCCGCGCCGCCGTCGCCGTGTCCGCACGGACGAGGAAGAGGCCGCGCCGCCCGCCGCCTGATCGGGGCGTCGCCGATCCGCAACCGGGGCCGGTATCGCACCCAGCGATGCCGGCCCCGTTCGTTTGTGGCTCATGCTGGACAGAATTTCGTTGCCCGAGCGTCATTCCAGCGAAGGCTGGAATCTTTCGGAACAGCGCGGTCCGTCCGCCGCGGGAGACCCCAGCCTTCGCCGGGGTGACGGCTATTCGGTCTCGACCCGGTCACCCCGCCGCGAACTGCTCCGCACTCAGAGCGTACAGCCCGCCCGCGCCTGCCATCGCCGCCATCCCCAGTCCGCGCGCCTCGGGCACGATGCGGTCGAGATAGAAGCCGACCGCCGCCCGTTTGCGGGCGACGAAATCCGGATCGTCCACTGTGCCCAGCGCCCGGCCCTGCCGCTCCAGCAGCCAGCCGCAGACGCAGGTAGAGAGCATCGTCAGGAACGGATAGCTGCCCGCCAGCCGGTCGTCGACGCTCGCCTCCAGCATCCAGCGCGCGACCGCCTGGGTATCGCCCAGCAGGTCGTTCAGGGCAGCGTGCGTCACCTCGCCGCGCATTTCGGCGAACAGCGCGTCGATCGCCGCTCCGCCATCGCCCGACAGCTTGCGCCCGACCAGGTCGGCCGCCTGGATGCCGTTGGTCCCTTCGTAGATCGGGGTGATGCGCGCATCGCGGTAATGTTGGGCCGCTCCGGTTTCCTCGACATAGCCCATGCCGCCATGGACCTGCACGCCGAGGCTCGCGACCTCGCAGCCGATATCGGTACCGTGCGCCTTGGCGAGCGGGGTGACGAGGTCGAGCCGAGCCTTCGCGCCGTCGATCCCCAGCGTCGCGCGATCCACCTGCCCGGCGGCGTAATAGACCAGCGCCCGCGCCGCCATGGTCTGCGCAGTCATGCGCAGCAGCATGCGGCGGACGTCGGGATGCTCGATGATCGCGACCGGTGCGCCACCGGTCGATGCGCGCGCCGACTGGACACGCTCACGGGCATAGGCGACGGCACGCTGGGTTGCCGCTTCCGCCACCTGCACACCTTGCAGGCCGACGTTCAGGCGGGCGTTGTTCATCATCGTGAACATCGCGCGCATCCCGCCGCCCTCGGCCCCGATCAGTTCGCCGATGCAGTCGCCGTTGTCGCCGAACGACAGGACGCAGGTGGGCGAGGCGTGCAGCCCCATCTTGTGTTCGATCGACACGACGCGGACGTCGTTCGCCGCACCCGGATTGCCGTCGGCGTCCAGCCGGAACTTGGGCACGAGGAACAGCGAGATGCCCCTGGTTCCCGCAGGGGCGCCCGGCGTGCGGGCAAGGACGAGGTGGACGATATTGTCGACCATGTCATGGTCGCCGAACGAGATGTAAATCTTGGTCCCCGTGATTCGCCACGTCCCGTCGCCGACCGGTTCGGCGCGGGTGGTGAGCGCGCCCACGTCCGATCCGGCCTGCGGTTCGGTCAGGTTCATCGTGCTGGTCCATTCGCCGGTCGCGAGTCTGGGCAGGTAGCGCGCCTGCTGGTCCGCGCTGCCATGATGGGTCAGTGCCTCGATCGCCCCCACCGTCAGCGTGGGCGCGAGGGCGAAGCCGAGATCGGCGGTCCCCAGCGTCTCCAGCACCGCGGTGGCGACCGCGAAGGGCAATGCCTGCCCGCCGAAATCGGCCGGCGACCCGATCGTGCCCCAGCCGCCGGCGACATAGGCCTGATACGCCGCGCGGTAGCCGTCCGGCATGACCACGCCGTCGGGGGTCCAGCGCGCGCCGACCGTATCGCCCTTACGCGACAGCGGGCGCCATTCGCCCGCGGCGAAATCGCCGATCCCGGTCAGGATCGCATCGAGCAGGTCGGGGGTCGCATCCTCGAACCGGGGCGCGGCGGCGATCCCCTCGATCCCGGCGGCGTGGGTCAGCGCGAAACGCTGTTCGGCGGTAGCGGGGGTCAGGTCCATTTGCCCTCTCTCGATCGGCGGTTTTTACCGGTATAGCCACGCAATCATGACCGCTCCAAACGCTTCGATTCCGACCGTTCGCTTACCCTACGGCACGGCGGCGATCGCTGCGGCGGCGGAAGTGATCGGAAGGGGGGGCTGCGTCGCGGTACCGACCGAGACCGTCTATGGCCTCGCCGCCGACGCGACCGATTCGCGTGCGGTCGCCGGTATCTACGCCGCCAAGGGACGCCCGGATTTCAACCCGTTGATCGTCCATGTCCCCGATCGCGCCGCGGCCGAGGCGCTGGCGGTGTTCGACGACGCTGCGCGGCGACTGGCCGATGCCTGCTGGCCCGGCCCACTGACGCTGGTGCTGCCGATCCGCGAGGGCAGCGGCATCGCGTCGCTTGTGACCGCCGGGCTGGCGACAATCGCGCTGCGCGTGCCGGCGCACGACGCGATGCAGGCGCTGCTACGGGCGACCGGTCGACCGCTGGCGGCGCCCTCGGCCAATGCCAGCGGATCGATCAGCCCGACACGCGCCGAGCATGTCCTGCGCAGCCTGGGGGGACGGATTCCGCTGGTGATCGACGACGGCCCGACCGCTCGGGGCATCGAATCGACCATCATCGCCTGTGTCGGCGGACAGGTGCGGCAACTGCGACCCGGTCCGATCGCACGCGAGGACATCGCCAACCTGCTGGGGTGCGCGGTCGGTGGAGCCGGGGCGGGGATCGAGGCGCCGGGGCAACTGGCCAGTCACTATGCCCCGTCCCGGCCGGTGCGGCTGGAAGCGATGGCGGCGCGCGACGACGAATGGCTGATCGGGTTCGGGCCGGTCGCGGGCGATGCCACGCTGTCGGCCGATGGCGACCTGGTCGAGGCGGCGGCGCGGCTGTTCGATGCGCTGCATGTGGCCGACATGGCCGAGCGATCGGGAATCGCGGTCGCACCGGTGCCCGATACCGGGCTGGGCGTGGCGATCAACGACCGGCTGCGCCGCGCGGCAGTGCCGGGCTGAACCAGCACGGCGACCCGCAAGTATCGGGGATCGGTGGCAGTTTTCATTTTTCAAGCTACCCGACGTTAATCATTCGCCTCCTAAGGTACGTTTCGTACAAAGGGAGGGTCGGGTGAGCGGTTCGGAAGAGATCGATTTCGAGGAACGGTTGGCGGCGTTCGATTACGACGCGCGCAGCTATGGCACGTTCCCGCTGGTCCGGCGGGCTATCGAACGCCATGCGCCCGCAGCACTGACGTCGTTGTACCGGCATATCGCCGCGACGCCGTCGATCCGCGACATGTTCACCTCGCCCGCGCGGATGGACCATGCCCGCGACAAGCAGCTGGAGCATTGGCGCAAGCTGTTCTCCGGCCCGATCGACCGCAACTATGCCGCCGCCGCGTCGCATATCGGGCAGGTCCATGCCCGGATCGGCCTTGCGCCGACCTGGTATATCAGCGGCTATGCGCGGATGCTGGAGCATGTCCTGCCGCGGCTGGTGCTGGGGCGGACCGGCTGGCCGTTCGGTGCCCGTCGTCGCGCGCGCGCCGCGACCGCGCTGGTCAAGGCGTCGCTGATCGACATGGACATCGCGCTCGCCGCCTATTTCGTGGCGGAACAGGCCGGACGGCGGGCGGTCATCGAACGGTGCGGGGCGGCGTTCGAACGGATGGCGCAGGGCGACCTGACCGTATCGCTCGACGGGCTGCCGCGCGAATATCAGGCGCTGGCCGACAGTTTCGAAGCCATGCGCCGGCAGATGTGCGAGACGCTGGGCATGGTCACCCGGTCGGGCGAGCAGATCCGCATCGGTTCGGGTAATATCCGCCACGCGTCGGACGATCTGTCGCAGCGCACCGAGCAGCAGGCGGCGAGCCTCGAGGAAACCGCCGCGGCGATGGAGCAGATCACCGGCACCGTCCGTCAGACCGCCGACGGCGCGTCGCGCGCCGACCGGATCGTCGGCGAAGCGCGCAGCGAGGCCGAGGCATCGGGCAGGATCGTGCGCCGCGCGGTCGACGCCATGGACGGCATCCAGCGGTCGTCGGCAGAAATCAGCGAGATCATCTCGGTCATCGACGGCATCTCGTTCCAGACCAATTTGCTGGCGCTGAATGCGGGCGTCGAGGCGGCACGCGCGGGGGATGCCGGCAAGGGCTTCGCGGTCGTCGCCAGCGAGGTGCGCGCGCTCGCCCAGCGATCGGCCGACGCCGCGAAGGACGTGAAGACCCGCATCCTGTCCTCGTCCGAACAGGTGGAGGCCGGGGTCGATCTGGTCAACGCCACCGGAGAGGCGCTGCGGCGGATCATCGGCCGCATCGGCGAGATAAGCGAACTGGTATCGGGCATCGCCACCTCGGCAACGCAGCAGTCGATCGGGCTTCAGCAGGTGAATACCGCGGTGTCGGAAATGGATAACGTCACCCAGCGCAACGCCGCGATGGTCGAGGAAACGACCGCCGCCGCCCGCATCCTCGCGCAGGAGGCCGAAGTGCTGGCGGCCGAAGTCGCCCGGTTCCGGCTGGACGGGGCGGCCAGCGGCAATGCGGTGCACCGGATGCAGGAGCGACTGGCCGCGGCTTGAGGGGTGACCGTGGTCCCTGCGCAAGTGGGGATCCATATACGCAACGGTGCGACTCCTTTACGATCGTTGGCGGCTATCGATTCCTGCCTTCGCGGGAATGACGGCAAGAGGCTGGCGTAGAGAACCAAACGTCGCCCCAGCGCAGGCTGGAGCCTCCCGCGGCGAGGCACGCGGTCTGGCAACAGGAAGATTTCGGCCTTCGCCGGGATGACGTATGTGGCCGCCCCCCGAAGCGTACCAGACCGCAAAGCGGTTGCGCCCGGGCGGCG
Source organism: Sphingomonas sp. 2R-10 (assembly GCF_030062225.1). NCBI lineage: Bacteria > Pseudomonadati > Pseudomonadota > Alphaproteobacteria > Sphingomonadales > Sphingomonadaceae > Sphingomonas > Sphingomonas sp. 2R-10. Next base: position 14,690 of record NZ_JASCXF010000011.1, on the reverse strand, counting down.
CGCGTGCTTGGGATTGGCGGGGATCGGGAAACTCTATGGCCAGCCGCGCAATCAACGGACGGTTCGATGCTGGCGCGACCGGTGGGCGCTGGCTCGACGAATATTGTGCTGCCGCTCGGCCGGGCGACATGCTGTGCCATGCGACCGTGCAGGATCGTGCGGCGTGGGAGGCGGCGTTCGAGGAACTGGCCGGCGTGCCGGGCAACACGCTGTCCGCCGCGCGTGAGCGGGCGCAGCGGCATTCCGACGATATCGGCACGGCGTATCGTGCGGCGGGCGAGAATGAGGAGCGCCGCTGGCCGCTGTCGCCGGTCCCGCTGCTGATCGGGGCCGACGAATGGCGCGGCATCGCCGAGGGGATGGCCGAGCGCGCCGACCTGTTCGAGGCGATCGTCGCCGACATCCACGGCGAGCAGCGGCTGGTGGCCGACGGCGTGCTGCCGGCGATGCTGGTCACCGGATCGCCGCTGTTCCTGCGGCCGATGGTCGGACTGGTGCCGCCGGGCGGGCACCAGCTGCACTTCGTGGCGGCCGATCTGTGCCGCGGACCCAACGGGCGCTGGCGGGTGCTGGCCGACCATGTCCGCGTGCCGGTGGGGGCGGGCTATGCGCTGGAGAACCGGCTGGCGATCGGCCGGACGCTGGGCGGCCTGCCCGCGCGGCTCAACATCGAACGCCATGCGCCGTTCTTCGCCGCGATGCGCGCGGGCATCGCCGCCGCGTGCCGCCGTGCCGAGCCGCGCATCGGGTTGCTGACCTCGGGCAAGCTCAACCCCAGCTATCCCGAACAGGCGCATCTGGCGCGCTATCTGGGTTTCCTGCTGGTCGAGGGGGCCGACCTGGCGGTGCGCGACGACCAGCTCTATGTCCGCACCATCGCGGGCCTCAAGCGGATCGACGCGCTGTGGCGGCGGATCGATCCGCGCCTCATCGATCCGCTGGCGTTCGATGCCAATTCGACGATCGGCGTACCCGGCCTCGTCGATGCGATGGCGGCGGGCAATGTCGTGATCGCCAATGCGCCGGGCGTCGGCGTGCTCGAATCACCGGCCTTCGCCGCGTTCCTGCCGGCGCTGGGCGAGCGGTTGCTGGGGCGGGCGCCGTCGCTGCCATCGATCGGGACATGGTGGTGCGGCCGGGCGGGCGATCGGGCGCGGGTGCTGTCGTCGCTCGATCAGCTGGTGATCGGTCCCGCCTTTGCCGGGCCGGTGGCGGAGCTGGCCGGGCCGGTGCTGGGCGCGTCGCTGGACGAAGCGGCGCGCGCGCGGCTGACGGCGGCCATGGCGCTGCGCCCGCAGGATTATGTCGGGCAGGAGGTCGCCGAACTGTCGACCATGCCGACCGTGTGCGACGGCGAGCTGCTGCCGCGGCCCTTTTCGCTCAGGGTATTCGCCGCGCGCGGCGGCGACGGGCGCTGGGTCGTGCTGCCCGGCGGCTTCGTGCGGATCGGCGACCAGCCCGACGCGCGCGCGGCGGTGATGGGCGAGGGGTCGTGGTCGGCCGACGTCGTCGTCCACGGTCCCGATCCGGTCGCGCCGGTATCGCTGCTGCAGCCGACCGACAGCGTGGAACTGCGCCGCAATCCCGGCACGCTGCCCAGCCGGGTCGCCGACAACCTGTTCTGGCTGGGCCGCTATCTGGAGCGGGGCGAGGCGTTGCTGGGCGTCATCCGCGTGCTGTTCGGCCATTCGATCTCCGCCGATACCGGCGCGGCGCTGGCGCCGGCGACGGTCGAGCGGCTGGTGACGCTGATCGTCGACACCGGCGCGGCCGCCCGCCCGCCCAGCCACCGCCGCCGCGACCTGGTCGATTTCGGGCGCGAGGCGATGGAGTCGGTCGACGGCTGGGGCAGCGTGCGCGCGATCAACCGCATGGCGACCGGCATCGGCGGCGTGTCGCGCGACCGGTTGTCGCTGGACATGGTGCGGCTGCTCGACGCGCCGCATCCGATGACCGGCACGCTGCTCGACCGGGCGGGTACGTTGCAGCGCCGCTATGCCGCGCTCGCCGGGCTGTCGGCCGAACATATGGGGCGGACCGATGCGTGGCGCTTCCACGATCTGGGACGGCGGATCGAGCGGGCGATGGCGGCGACGCGCACGCTGCTGGCGGTCGACCTGCGCCGGGCGAGCGCCGAGGACCTGTCGACGCTGCTCGACCTGGCCGACAGCCAGATCAGCTATCGCCAGCGTTACCTGATGGGGTTCGCACGGGTGCCGGTGATCGACCTGATCGCGCTGGACCCCGGCAATCCGCGCGGCATCGCGTTCCAGGTGGAGACGATCGTCGGCCATCTGGCGAAGCTGCCGGTGCTGAACGATGCCGGCATCGCCGAGCCGCAGCAGCGCATCGCCGCGCGGCTGACGGCGGGCATCGCCATGGCCTCGGCCGATCGGCTGGACCGCGGCTGGGTGCTGGAAATCAACCAGCAACTGCAAAAACTGTCCGACGCCATCGGCACCCGCTATTTCCTGCAAGGCGCGCAGCCGCTGCGCGAAGCCGGGCTGACCCTCGCATGATGCGCTATGCCATCCGCCACATCACCCGTTTCGATTACGAGGAGGCGGCGGGGTTCGCGCGCTGCAACCTGCGGCTGCGGCCGATCCTGTGGTCGGGGCAGGAGCTGGAGGAATATGCGCTGCTCGTCGAACCGGGCGGCCATACCGAACCGGCGCGGGCGCAGGCGGGGCTGGCCAACGTCACCCGGCTGGTGGTCGAGCGGCCCGAACGGACGCTGACGATCGAGAGCCGGGCGACGGTGCGCGTCGAACGCACGATCCCGCTGCCGTCGCCGACCGACCCGACGCTGGCCGACATCCGCCGGATGGTGGGCGAGGTCGCCGATGCCGGCCCCGCCAGCCCGGTCAGCTATCTCTTTCCCTCCACCCATGTGCCCATCGTGCCCGAGATCGCGGCATGGTGTGCCGAGGACCTGGCCGACGATCACGGCATCCTCGACGCCGCGATCGCGCTCGCCCGGCGCATCCAGCGCGACTTCGCCTTCGATCCGACCGCGACGCTGGTCGACACGCCGCCCGCCGAAGCCTTCGCCAAGCGCGGCGGGGTGTGTCAGGATTTCGCGCAGATCATGCTGTCGGGCTTGCGCGGCGCGGGGCTGCCCGCGGCCTATTGCTCGGGCTATCTGCGCACGCTGCCGCCGCCGGGGCAGGAACGGCTGGTCGGGGCCGATGCGACCCATGCGTGGGTATTGGTATGGGCCGGTCCCGTTCTGGGATGGACCGGGGTCGATCCGACCAACGGCATCTGGATGGCCGAGGACCATGTCGTGATGGCGATCGGCCGCGACTATGCCGACATCGCGCCGATCGATGGCGTCGTGCTGGGGTCGGGCGCGCAGACGATGCAGGTGTCGGTCGACGTGGAGCCGCTGCCGGTCGGGTAGCCGGTTCGGGAAGGCGGGTGGCGGTAATCAGGGCAGCCGGCCCGGCCGATGCCGCCCGCGAAGCGCAGCCGCCGCCGGACGATGCCCTGCCGGTGCCCGACCCGTACCGGACGTTTGCGCGTTCCCGATATTCCATGTCCGACGAACCGTTTCGGGAAAAGGCATTCGGGAACAGGTTTCGGAAACCGGACCCTGACGGAGCGTCGCCGAGTGGGTTGGCGGGTCCGTTTGTCCGTCGCGGGTTCCTATTTGGGAATGGCGAACACCTTCTGCATCTCCGCGCGATCGAAACTCTCACCGTCAATTTCGACAGTCTGATGCTCAACGATGCTGAAGCCCATCGCCGCGAATGCCGGTTGCGCCATCAAGCTCGCGTGCACCCACAATTTTCCATCGCCTCGCTCAAGGCTGCGCTGCTCAATCCATGTGTATAACTGTCGGAACAAGCCGGTCCCCTGCGCTGACGGCCTGATGTAAGCGAAATCGATATAGCCATTGGGCTCAAGGCTCATGAAGCCTGCGATCACGGTCACGGATCGAGCCAAGACAATCATCTGCCTATCAAGACGCGCGTCCCATTCCTCGCCGCTGCGGCGGTGGGGCACCCATCTCTCACGCTGCCTATCCGTATATTTGCTCGGGCCGCTTCTGACTGCCTCGAACATTACGTCGGCTAGGTCATCGTAATCGGTTTTGGTGGCCCATTGCAGCTGGTAGGAGGTGTCCATGCGCATCGGGTATCGCCGGGAATGGCCCGCTTCAATCAGGATAATTCCCGAAACTCGATCGATATCGAGAACGCCTGCGCCGTCTCGATCGTCGTTCGTTTGCAGGAATGATCGCGATCGGAGACCGGTTAGGGTATGGACGCACCATGATCTACTTCATCGGTGGAGCAAGTCGCAGCGGCAAGTCGCTGCTGGCGTCGCGGATGATGACGCAGGCCGGCGTGCCGTGGCTGTCGCTGGATGTGCTACGTATGGGACTGGTGCGTGGCGCACCGGTGCTGGGCCTGAATGCTGAAGCCGACGACTTGGAAGAAGCGGCGCGATTATGGCCGATCATACGGGCGATGACCGAGAATATGATCGACGACGGGCGAGACTATTTGATCGAGGGTGCCTGTCTGGACCCGTGTGACGTTGCCACGCTCGTGGCTGCCGGAGAAGCGCGGGCCTGTTTTCTGGGGTATCCCCGGCTATCCGCAAAGGAGAAGGCAGGTTTCGTTCTGCAATTCCGCGACGGTCCGAACGACTGGCTGACCGACGAGCCGCGGCAGGTCATGCTGGCGCACCTTCTCGATGGTTGTCGGACGAGTCGGAGGATCGAGAAATCGTGCGGCGAAGTAGACCTGCCGTTCTTCGATACCGGCTGCGACTTCGGTATCGCATTGTCGGCAGCAGAGCGATGGTTGGTGGCCGGCCAGTTCTGACCAGGCCACCCCTCTTTCCAAAATATCGATCCCAATGGGAATGCCCCGGCCGTCTCGCTCACCCTTCGTTTGTGGGAAGGAAATTAGTTGCGAAGCAATCGCGCCCCATCGTCATCTCGCCTTTTAGAATTGCGGCTGATCGCTCGGCGATGCAAAGTTGCGGTACAAGCGCCTCTGACCGGAGGCAGTTTTCTATTCGTCGCGATGCCGCCGCTCATGCCCACCGAAGGACCCGTTGATGCCAGTTGAGTTTATATCTCAAACGACTGGACGGACGTTCGGCATCGGTGAGCTTGAGCAACCACGACTGTTTTTGTGGCAGTTAGGGTCATACGCTGACGACCTTCAGCTAGGGTCGATCGACAGCTATGAGCATGAACCCGGCGTTTGGCAGGAGGGCCGGGAACAGGCTCGATGGCACGCTTGGATGCGGTATGATCGTCGTGGTGCATTGCCTGCTGAGTTAACGCCGGAGCGCTTCTATCTCGCGACGGGCCTTCGATCACTGAGCAAGATCGGGGACTATTCTGGCAGCTATGATCTTCCGGTAAAGGTTGTGTCGCAGCGGTTTTTGACGGCGCTTCAGGAAGCTGGCCAACCGGACATGCAGATTATGCCGCTGACAGTTTGGCGCAGAGCGCAGAGCGATCACGCGCCGCAGGCTGATGCCGTAGCGGAGTTCTTCGCTCTATATTGCTGGGCTGACCCAAAGGTGTTTGATCTAGAGCTTTCGTCGCTCGATCGCATCGATCTCGATAAATACGGATCGGCTTTGACCGACGACGGTTTGGACGCGCCATCCGTGTCGAAGGTTTACACCAATACATGGCAAAACATGGCACTGTCAGTCCCCACCGGTGAAGTTGATTTACCTCCATTATTCCGCATCTCAGGCGCGGGCGGTGGCAGGTATGTGTCGCCGCAGTTTGCCGCAACGATCGAGCGACAGAAACTGAAGGTAAATCTGGTCAAGCGCCCGATCGACCCTGATCGCGAAAGTGCGATCGGCGAAGCGGTGCGACAAGGGATGCTGACTGCATGGCCGCCAGAGCATCCCTTGGGCGACTGATCGACATTTTCCCGAAATTCGATCGTTTGCGGGAAAGTCGGCCGAGTTCGCCAGCGCCGGCCCGCGGGTCCCGCCCGGCTGGCCCGGCATGTCGCAGCTTCGCCAGACCGCCGCGACCATCGTCACTTCGCGCCCCGGCAGAGGCCGGTCCGGTCGGGGGACGTCCGGAACGCGCGGAAAGGCGTTGGCGATGGAATCCCGACTCGTGACGGGGTGCGGTGACGATGTGGCTCGGTTCGGGACGTTCCCGGAGATCCCGCCTCGCGGGAACACTGCGGCCAACCCGGATTGACGAACCCGTAACGGACGCGCGATAAAGAACAAATCATGAACCTAGAGTCGTCCACCCTTGTCGCGCTGAAGCGTTGCGTCGCCGCCATGGAGCGGCGCGCGCCGGTGGCCGAGGCGGTGCGGGTGGCGACCGGGCATGGCGATATCGATGCCGCGCTGTCCGGTGGAGTCGCGCGCGGACGGGTGCACGAGATTTTCGCGCTGGATATCGGCGATGCCGGCAGCGCGACCGGCTTTGCGGGCATGCTCGCGGTCCGGCTGGGCGGCGGCATCGTGTGGTTGCGCGAAGCGGCGGTGGTGCAGGGCGGCGGGCATCTGCACGCGCCGGGGCTGGTCGAGATCGGAGTCGATCCCGCGCGGCTGCTGCTGGGGCTGCTGCCCGATCCGCTGTCGGTGCTGCGCGCCGCCGCCGATGTCGTGCGCTGTGCCGGCGTCGGCGTGGCGGTGATCGAACTGCACCGCGATCCCAGGGCGCTCGACCTGACCGCCAGCCGCCGCCTCGCGCTGGCGGCGGAGGAAAGCGGGGTGACCGCGCTGCTGCTGCGCATTGCCGCGACTCCGGTGGCGAGCGCCGCCGACACGCGCTGGGCGGTGCGGTCCTGCGCCTCGCAGCCGCTGCCCGCCAACGCGCCGGGCCATCCGACCTTCGACCTCGAATTATTGCGTCAGCGCGGCCGGGGTGCCGATGGCCGCTGGCAAGTGGAGTGGAACCGTGAGCAAGCCGTCTTCGTCAGCGCCGCAGAGCGGCCGACGCCATCTGGCGCTGTGGTGGCCGTTCCTGCCGACCGACCGGTTGCGGCGCCAATCCCCCTGCGGCGTGCCGGATGACGCCCCGTTCGTCTGTGTCGAGACGGTGCGGGGTGCCTTGCGCATCGCATCGGTCGATCCACAGGCGGTGGAACAGGGGATCGCCCCGGGCATGGCGCTGGCCGATGCCCGTGCGCTGCTGCCCGACCTGGCGGTGGTCGATGCCGATCCGTTCGCCGACCATGGCTGGCTGGAGCGGATCGCCGACGCGTGCGACCGGTTCACGCCGCTGGTGGCATTCGACGGCGGCGACGGCGTGACGATGGACATCACCGGCTGCGCGCACCTGTTCGGCGGCGAAGGCGCGCTGGTGGCGGAAGTCGAGGCGCGGCTGGAACGGTTCGGCACGCTGCGCCACGCGCTGGCCGATACGCCCGACGCGGCGCAGGCGCTGGCGCGGTTCCAGAGCGCCCCGGCGGCGAGCGAGACGGCGGCGGTCCGGCGGCTGGGGGTCGCGGCGCTCAGGCTGGACGACGAGATCGCGGTGGCGCTGCGCCGCGCGGGCCTGCGCACCATCGGCGATCTCGCCAGCCGCCCGACCGCCCCGATCGCGGCGCGCTTCGGCGAGGAAACGGTGGCGGCGCTCGCGCGGTTGCTGGGCGATGCCGACCAGCGGCTGCGACCGCGGCGCGCGCTGCCCGCCTTGTTCTTCGAGCGGCGCTTCGCCGAACCGATCGCGCGCGACGCCGACGTGCTGGCGACGATCGGCGATCTGGCGGGCGAGGCCGAAGCCGAACTGACCGCGCGCGATCGCGGCGGGCGGCGCTTTGCGGTGCGGCTGTACCGGGCGGATGGCGCGCTGCGCGATCTGGCGGTCGAAAGCGGGCTGCCCTTGCGCGATCCGCCGTCGATCCTGCGACTGTTCCGCGAACGGATCGACGCGCTGTCCGACCCGATCGATCCGGGGTTCGGGTTCGACATGATCCGCATGAGCGTCCCCGCGCTCGAACCGCTCGCCGCCACCCAGTTGCAGCTGGAGGGCGGGGCGGTCAGCGAGGAGGCGATGGCGGCGCTGGTCGACCGGCTGACCACCCGGCTGGGGCGCGGGCGGATCGCGCGGATGGCACCGGGCGACAGCCATCTGCCCGAACAGGGCGTGCTGACCATCCCCGCGATCGACACGCCTGCGCCGACCGGCTGGGACGCGCCGGAGGCCGGCGAGCCGCCGCTGCGCCCGATCCACCTGTTCGACCCGCCGCAGCGGATCGAGGTGATGGCCGAGGTCCCCGACGGGCCGCCGCACCGCTTCCGCTGGCGCCGCGTGCTGCACGACGTGATCCGGTTCGAGGGGCCGGAACGGATCGCCGCGCAGTGGTGGCGGCGGGGCCAGGCGAAGGTGCGGACGCGCGATTACTACCGCGTCGAGGACGTGCGCGGGCGGCGCTACTGGATTTTCCGCCACGGGCTGTACGATCGCGAGACGCCCGATCCGATGTGGTATGTCCATGGGGTGTTCGCGTGAGGCGTGCCGCGCTTGCGACGCCGCACCGGCTGCGTCACCCCAGCGAAGGCCGGGGTCCCTCCGTTGCTGGTACAACGTGTTTGCCGCGAAAGATTCCAGCCTTCGCTGGAATGACGTTTGGGACGAAGAAGATCATGGTCGGCCTGGCCGCGTGACATGCCCTTTGCCGAACTGATCGCCGCGACGCATTTCTCGTTCCTGCGCGGGGCGTCGGCGCCGTCCGACATGGTGGCGCGTGCGAACGAACTCGAAATGGCCGGGATCGGGATCGCCGACCGCAATACCGTCGCGGGCGTGGTGCAGGCGTTTCTCGCGCTGAAAAAGGCGAATGCGGGGCTGGTCGAACAGGGATTGCAGCCGAACGATTTCGACCTCGTCGTCGGTGCCCGGCTGGTATTCGCCGACGGGACGCCGGACATCGTCGCCTATCCGGTCGACCGCGCGGCATGGGGGCGGCTGACGCGGCTGCTCAGCGCCGGGAATCTGCGGGCGAAGAAGGGCGCGTGCGAACTCGGCCTTTCCGACCTGCTCGCATGGCAGGAGGGGCTGCTGCTGATCGTCACCGCGCCCGATGCGGCGTTGCTGGCGCGGTTGCGCGATGCCTGTCCGGGGCGGGTGTGGCTGGCGGCGGCGATGCCGCGTGGCGGACGTGACCGGCGGCGGCTGGCGGCGCGGATCGCGCTGGCGCAGGCGGTGGGCGTCCCGCTGCTGGCGACCAACGATGCGCTGTACGCGACCCACGAACAGCGCCCGCTGCACGACGTGCTGACCTGTATCCGCGAAGGGACGACGATCGCCGCCGCCGGGCGCAGGCTGGCCGCCAATGCCGAGCGGCATCTGAAGGACCCGGTCGAGATGGCGCGGCTGTTCCGCGACTGTCCGCAGGCGGTGGACGAGAGCGTCGCGCTGCTCGGGCGCATCACCTTTCGCCTGACCGACCTGAAGTATGAATATCCGCACGAGCCGGTGCCGACGGGGTGGGAAGCGCAGGACTGGCTGGAGCATATGGCGACGACCGCCGCGCACGCGCGCTACGGCCCCGACCTGCCGGGCGGGGTGCAGCGGCGGCTGGACGAGGAGTTCGCGCTGATCCGCCAGCAGAAATACGCGCATTATTTCCTGACCGTCCACGACCTTGTCCGCTTCGCACGGAGCTGCGATCCGCCGATATTGTGCCAGGGGCGCGGGTCGGCGGCCAATTCGATCGTGTGCTTCCTGCTGGGCGTCACCTCGGTCGATCCGAGCGAGCACGACCTGCTGTTCTCGCGCTTCGTGTCCGAGGAACGCGACGAGCCGCCCGACATCGACGTCGATTTCGAACATGAACGGCGCGAGGAGGTGATCCAGTATATCTACGCCCGCTATGGCCGCGAACGCGCCGGCATTGCCGCGACGGTCATCCATTACCGGCCGAGGAGCGCGGTGGGCGAGGTCGGCAAGGTGCTGGGCCTGACCCGCGACGTGACGCAGCGGCTGGGCAGTACCGTGTGGGGCAGTTTCGCGGGCGCGATGGAGGCGCGGCGCTATGTCAGCGCGGGGTTCGACCTGAACAATCCCGACATCGCGCAGTTGCGCTGGCTGGTCGACCAGATCCTCGAATTCCCGCGGCACCTGTCGCAGCATGTCGGCGGGTTCGTGCTGACGCAGGGGCGGCTGGACGAAATGGTGCCGATCCACAATGGCGCGATGGAAGGGCGGACCTTCATCGAATGGGACAAGGACGATATCGACGCGCTGGGGCTGATGAAGGTCGACGTGCTGGCGCTGGGGATGCTGACCTGCATCCGCAAGGCGTTCGACCTGCTGCGCCAGCATGATCTGGGCGACCACGACCTGACCGTCGACCTGAAGGCGGACGACAGGGACGTGTATGCGATGCTGCACAAGGGCGACAGCATCGGCGTGTTCCAGGTCGAGAGCCGGGCGCAGATGAACATGCTGCCGCGCCTGAAGCCCGAAACGCTCTACGACCTGTCGGTGCAGGTGGCGATCGTGCGGCCGGGACCGATCGAGGGGGACATGGTCCACCCCTATCTGCGACGGCGCGCCGCGAAGGAGGTGGTGCAATACCCATCGCCCAAGCCGCCGCACGATCCCGATGAATTGAAGGCGCTGCTCGACAAGACCTATGGTGTGCCACTGTTCCAGGAACAGGTAATGAAGCTCGCCATCGTCGCCGCCGATTTCAAACCCGGCGAGGCGAACGAACTGCGCCGGGCGATGGCGACGTTCCGCAATCCCGGCACCATCAAGGAACTTCGGGAAAAGATGATTACGGGCATGACCCGGCGCGGCTACGAACCGGACTTTGCCGAACGCTGCTTTCGCCAGATCGAGGGGTTCGGCAGCTATGGCTTTCCCGAGAGCCACGCGCTGTCGTTCGCGCGGCTGGTCTATGTGTCGTCGTGGATCAAGTGCCACCATCCGGCGGTGTTCGCCTGCGCGCTGCTGAATTCGCAGCCGATGGGATTTTACGCGCCGGCGCAGATCGTGCGCGATGCGCGCGACCATGGGGTCGAGGTGCGCGGGATCGATGTGAATGTGAGCGACTGGCACAACAAGCTGGAAGGGGACAAGCTCGCGCTGCGGCTGGGGTTTCGCCAGATGGACGGGTTCCGCGAGAAATGGGCCGAGGCGATCGTCGCCCAGCGGCCCTTTGCCGGGGTCGAGGAACTGGCGCGGCGGGCGCGGCTGCCGCAGCGCGCGCTGCGCCTGCTGGCCGATGCCGATGCGTTCCGGTCGATCGGGTACGACCGGCGCGAGGCATTGTGGGAGGTGCGGCGGACCCCCGATGCCGAACTGCCGCTGTTCGCCCATGCCCGTGCCGCCGAACTGGGCGAGGAACCGACAATGACGCTGCCTGCCATGCCCGCGGTCGAGCATGTCGTGACCGATTACCAGACGCTGCGCCTGTCGCTGAAAGGCCATCCGCTGCAATTCCTGCGCGAACGGCTGCGGCGGATGGGGGTGGCGAGTTGTGGCGAGATCGGGTCCGCGAAGGCGGGGACGAAGGTGATCGGCGCCGGCCTCGTCCTCGTGCGGCAGCGGCCGGGCAAGGGCAATGCGATCTTCGTCACGCTGGAGGACGAGAGCGGGATCGTCAACGTCGTGCTGTGGGCGCGGCTGTTCGAGGCGTATCGCCGCGAGGTGATGGGCGCGCGGCTGATGCTGGTCGAGGGCGAGGTGCAGCGCAGCCGCGAGGGGATCGTCCACCTGATGGGCGCGCGGGTGCAGGATCGCAGCGATCTGCTCGACACGCTGGGCGAGGCCGCGCCGTCGGGGAGCGAGGCGGTACGGCCGATCGCGGCACGCCATCCGCGCGACGTGCGGCTGGTGCCCAGGTCGCGCGATTTCCACTGACAAGCGCGACCACCCCCGCGTAGGACGGCGGCCGGGGAGGCTTCATGAACGGGTTGCTGCTGTTCGTCGTCGCGATCGGCTATGCCGCTGCGCTGTTCGCGGTCGCATGGGGCGTGCGGCGGCGGGGCGTGCCGGCCCGCGACCGGCGGATCGTCTATACGCTGGGACTGGCGGTCTATTGCAGCAGCTGGACGTTCAACGGCGCGGTCGGCAGCGCGGTGGCCGATGGCTGGGCGTATCTGCCGATCTATCTGGGGCCGATCCTGTTGTTCGTCGCCGGACGGCGGTTGCTCGTGCGGCTGGTCGGCGCGGTGCAGGCCGATGGCGCGACGTCGATCGCCGACTTCATCGGCGGGCGGTTCTCGCGCAGCCGCGGGGTGGCGGCGCTGGTCACGTTGATCGCGCTGACCGGCACAATCCCCTATGTCGCGTTGCAGCTGCGGTCGGTCGCGACCAGCTATGCCGCGCTCGCCGGCACGGGCGACGCGACGCGGCCGATGATCGCGACCGCGCTGCTGCTGGCCGGGTTCGCCATCGCCTTCGGCACGCGGGGGCAGGCGAAGGGGCGGGCGGATAGCGGGCTGCTGGCGGCGGTGGCGGTCGAATCGGTGGTCAAGCTGGCGGCGTTCGCCGCGGTGGCGGGCTTCGCGGTGTGGCTGGTGGCGACGGCGGCACCGGCACAGCGCAGCGCCGGGATCGCGCGGCTGGCCGGCGGGTTCGCGAGGGCGCCGGCGATCGCCGATTTCTGCGTCGCGACCGCGCTGGCGGCGGCGGCGATGCTGTGCCTGCCGCGACAGTTCCACGTGACGGTGATCGCGGCGAGCGGTCCCGACGACCCGGCACAGGCGCGCTGGCCGTTCGTCGCCTATCTGGCGGCGACCGCGCTGCTGGTCGTGCCGATCACGCTGGCGGCGCTGGTGCAGGGCGGGATCGCGCGGCCCGACCTGCTGGTCATCGCCATGCCGCTGGCGGCGGGCGCGCCGGTCGTGGCGCTGCTGGGGTTCGTCGGCGGATTTTCGGCGGCGACGGCGATGGTGGTGGTGGAGACGGTCGCGCTGGCGACGATGGTGTCGAACGACCTGATCGCGCCGCTGCTGCTGCGCAGCCCGCGCATGGCCCGGGCGGCGCATGTCGGGCGGACGCTGCTCTGGGTGCGGCGCGCGGTGATCGGTGGGATCATCGGCGTCGCGTTGCTGACCGCGCTGCTGATCCCGGCGACGCGCGGGCTGGCGTCGATCGGCCTCGTCGCCTTTGCCGCGATGGCGCAGTTCGCGCCCGCGCTGCTGCTGGCGGTGCTGGGTGGCGGGCGCGATCCGCTGGCGGCGAAGGCGGGGCTGGCGACCGGGCTCATGGGGTGGACGCTGCTGCTGTTCGTGCCGACGCTGATGGGCGAGGCGCTGCCGGTCGCGGGCTGGGGCGGCATGGGGCCGGTCGCGGCGGCGGCGGTGGCGACGCTGATCGCCAACATCGCCGTCCATGCGATCGTCGCCGCGTCGCGCGCGCCGCGGCTGCCCTTCGTCCGCGACGACCGGGTGCCGCCGGTGCGCGACCTGCCCGAGCTGACGCAGCTGGTCGCGCGCTTCGTCGGCGCGGAACGGGCGCAGGCCGAGCTGGGGCCGGGCACCCATGTCGACGCGCGCGCTGCGCGCCGCGCCGAGCGGCTGGTCGCGCAGGTGGTCGGCGTGTCGTCCGCGCGGCGGCTGGTGGGATCGGCGCTGTCGGGCGAGGGGCTGGGCGCGGACGACGTCGCGCGGATGCTGGACGAGAGCGGCCAGAGCCTGCAATTCTCCAAGGGGCTGCTGGCCGCGACGCTGGAGCATATCGATCCGGGCGTCAGCGTGGTCGATGCCGAGCTGAACCTCGTCGCGTGGAACCAGCGCTATATCGACCTGTTCGGCTTTCCGCCGGGCATGATCCGGGTCGGTGCGCCGGTGGCCGATGCGATCGCGTTCAACGCGCTGCGCGGCGATTGCGGCCCCGGCGAGGTCGACGACCATGTCGCCCGGCGGCTGGCGCATATGCGGCGGGGCACACGGCATGGGTTCGAGCGGGTCAGGAACGACGGGCGGGTGCTCAAGACCGTCGGCGGGCCGATGCCGGGCGGCGGATACGTCATGTGCTTTTCGGACATCACCGTCGAGGCGCAGGCGCTGCGCGCGGTGGAGACGGCGCGCGCCGACCTAGAACGGCGGGTCGAGGAACGGACGCGGGCGCTGTCCGATGCCAACGCCGCGCTGGCGCGGGCGACGGCGGACAAGACGCGGTTCCTGGCGGCCGCCAGCCACGACCTGTTGCAGCCGCTGCACGCCGCGCGGCTGTTTACCGCGGCGCTGGCGCGCGGGGCGGACGATCGCGCGCGGCCGCTGGCGGCACGGATCGACCAGTCGATCGCGGCGGCCGACCAGCTGCTGCGCGCGCTGCTCGACATATCGAAGCTCGACGCCGGGGGGATCGTGCCGGTGCCGACGACCTTTGGGGCACGCGACCTGCTGGTCGAGCTGGTCGACAGCTTCGCCGACCAGGCGCGGGCCAAGGGGCTGACGCTGCGGCTGGCACCGGGCGATGCGGTGGTCGCGACCGACCGGGTGCTGCTGCGCTCGATCGTGCAGAACCTGCTGGGCAATGCGGTGCGCTATACCACGCGCGGCGGGGTGGTGGTGGGCGTGCGGCGGCGGGGCGGGATGGCGCGGATCGAGGTGGTCGACACCGGCCCCGGCATCGCGGAGGCCGACCGGGCGCGGGTGTTCGGCGAGTTCGAGCGGCTGGCCAATGCCGAGGATGCCGGGCTGGGCCTCGGCCTCGCCATCGTCGCGCGGACCGCGACGCTGCTGGGGGCGGGGGTGGAGCTCGACAGCCGGGTCGGGCG
>NZ_JASCXF010000010.1:0-98944 GCF_030062225.1 Sphingomonas sp. 2R-10 | reverse complement strand
CTTCCGACGCCTCGTCAAAGACTACGAACGTTACGCCGAAACACTCGCAGGACTTCACATCGTCGCCTTCGCCTGCCTCATGATGAAACAGGCCGCTGCACTCGCTGATGGTTCATAACAGCCTCTAGTGAACCAAGCACGCATGGTCTTGGGCCATCCAGTGTTTGATCCTGTCATCAACAAGAATGTGCTGGTCGATCATGTCTACATCATCGCTGGTGGCGAGATCACCAAACAGGCCCGCCATTACATCGTCACCACGCTCGACCAAGAAGCTCGTCGCCACATCATCTTCATGGATCGCGACGACCTGTTGGAGCTATTCCCGACCAGCGGCACGCCCCTGCCTGCCGAGGCCAACCCCGGCCCGCCAGAGTGGGACGACGATGTGCCCTTCTGACCCGCCGGCTGATGATTGGCGACCGGCAGAGCGTGGCCCGAGCTTCGTCCTCAACGGCGTAGCATGCATCATCAGCCGGATCGATGATCGGCATGCGCTGCTGGAAGCGGCCACCCCGGATTTCGGCTTCGCGGCGTTCTTCCCCGGATGGTATGGCGACTATTCGAGCACCCCGGTCCACATCGTGACGGTGGGAGAGCATCACGAGTGCATGGCATGGCTCCCTATTTGGCAGGCCGACAAGCGTCGCATCATTCCCCACCTGCACATCAGCACGACCGATAAGATGCTGTGCCGACTGTCGGCCTGACCGTCGTCGCATCCGCTCAGTGAGCGTCGCGCCGGGGATAACCTTGACCATACCACGCCTCGGTAGGGCAACCACGGGCAAGACGGTAAGTGAGGCAGATATCCGTCTTGAGCGGGCAAGGTTTGGGGTTGCGGGACGCCCAACCGTCACGGTCTTAATGCCATGCGATACAATGGGAGGGCCTGACGAACCTTCCGCCCAGATGCATTCCAAAAGCCTCCGTGATCCTGACCTTCGAAGAGCCCTGATTTCCCGTCGATCCGCGATGTCGATTTTGCCCGTTCGAGAACCAGTTGGATTTGGAACAGGGCTGGAGCGGCATCATGCCGTGCTGTCGTAACCATGTGTGTTGGTCACGCAGAATATGAATATTGCGAAGGCGAGGGCTCTCTTGGTAATTATGGTTTATCAAATCTAAGGATAAACCATATGAATTCTTCTTACATTGGCGAGGCCGTTTCGATGCTGAACGGAGCGGACATTGGCCATTTTTATATTCACAATGAAGTTGACTACGAATACGTCGAAGGGAGATACTATATTCGACTTGTTGTTTTTGAAACCGATAAGGGCGAGCGCCAGCACACATTTGAAAAGTTTCGTCATTATCGCCGAGAGAATGGCGATGAGAGATTTGGATCAACAGCGATTATAGTTGCCAAGCATTTGCCTGAATGGGAGATAGATGAGGGTTGCGAGGCCGCCGAAACCTTCATGGAGAGAGATTATCCGCTTCTTCTGTCGGGTGAACTAAAATTCACGCCGGTATAACGTGTTGCGGCCTGTTCCGGCTCGTTCTTACCTTGCAAATGATGCGCCTCGCTGACCACTACTACTTTTGCTCGGAAGCCTCGGCTTCACGACGCGCCAGCGCCTCTTCGAGCAAAACGCGGATAAAATCGCCCTGTCGCATCGGGCCACGCAACCTATCGATGCGCGCCTTTGTGCCCGCATGGGCACGTAAGTGGATCGCTTCATCAAAAAGGCGGGGTTTGGTCACGTAGCGACGAATAGCGGTATCGCTTTCTTCCATCTACCCCTCGCGATACCGCTCGTCATTGACCTTTAACCGATACCGCTTAAGATAAACGGTATCGGTTAAGGATCAAGTTCAAAGGCGGCGGACAGCGATGGATGAAAAGACACGCCGGTTTATCCGGGAGGCAGAACTTGAGCGGATACATGCTCGGGAGGGACGGACTCAACTCCGCGCGCAGCGGCAGATCGAAGCGGACGAAAAGCACGCAAAGCGCATTGCCTATGTAGCAAAATATGGTCGTGATGTAGCCGTCTCTCGGACACTTATGAAGTGGACGGGTCCATTCATTCTGCTCGCCATTTTGTCGTTTCCTGACCGTTGGAAGAATGAAGGCTTTGGTCAGGCTTTGCTGGGACTTGTCGTCCTGCCGCTGATGGGGTTTCTGATCGGTGCATACCGCGCATCTCGTCTGCCATACGTCGAATAAGTGAACTAAAAGAACTACTTGACGCATTCCAAAACTGTGAGACGCTCGTGGAATGAACAAGCGCGTTGCCCTCTACACCCGCGTCTCGCAGGATACGCAGACCACCGAGAATCAGCGTCGAGAACTCGTAGCCGTCGCTGAACGGCTTGGCTGGGAAATCGTCGCCGAGTTCACCGACCACGGTATCAGCGGTTCGAAGGGACGCGACAAGCGCCCCGGCTATGATTCATTGATGAAGGCCGTGGCGCGGCGTGAAATCGACATGGTGGCAAGCTGGGCCGTGGACCGGCTCGGACGCTCCCTCCAGAACCTCGTCACCTTCCTCACCGAGATCAACGCCAAGGGCGTGGACCTCTATCTCCACCAGCAGGCACTCGACACCAGCACGCCCAGCGGACGCGCCATGTTCGGCATGCTGTCGGTGTTCGCCGACTTCGAGCGTGAGATGATCATCTCACGGATCAAGTCCGGGTTGGCGCGATCCACGAAACGGTCGGGCCGACCGTCCCTCGACGCGGAGAAGGTCGAGCGCATCAAGCGCTCCCTCACCAAGGGCGTCAGCATCAACGCCACGGCGAAGAAGCTCAAGGTCGGTGTAGGCACCGTCCATCGAGTGAAGCAGCAGATGGCGCTCGCGGCCTGACTACAGGGTTCGCAGCCACTCGATCGCCTCGTCAAAGTTCATCGTGCGCCCCGGCTGCGCGCCTGCCTGCTCGATCCGTGCAACGAAATCCGGGTCGAGCTCTTCACCCCGGCAGATCGGGCACGGCTCATCCGTCCCATCATCGTCGCACTGTTCCTCATGCTCAATCACGATCCCGGAGCCTCCGCACATGACCACGCCTGACCATATCATAGCAGGCTCACCGGCATCGTCCTCGAATGCAGCCGCTGACGCGACACTCGACGTTCCACGGGATTCAGAACAACCCCACGCATCAGTCGATCTCAAACCCGGCACGCATCCTGTAAGCGGCACCACCCTGTTATGGCATATGAGCGAGCCGACCCGGACATGTTGGTCCTGCGAAGGCATCGACCATGATCAGTGCCCGTAACCGCCGACCGCCGAACAGGGCGTCCGAGAGGAAATCCATCGACCACAGCTCGTTCGTCGCCAAGTACCGCAGGTTGCCGTTCGCCGTTGGCAGCACGGACGTTGCGTGAAGGCGGTTTCCACGAAGTGGCGCTATGTGATGCCGCCACGCGGCTGGAGCGGTTTCCGATCAGGTTGGATCACCGGCACGGCGGTGATTTCGGTTCGGGGCAAGGCGCGAGGAGGGAGCGATGCTGCAGCATCGTGACCGACGAACAACGCTGCCCCGGATCGAAAGCGCCCCGCTGCGAAGCAGGCGCCCGAAGGGCGATGACGGCGGTTCAACCTGGTCGGAAGCCGCTCTAGGTTGGGTGGCGCGCGCCTGAACAGGCGCACGTCGGACCGTCGTTCTATCGCGCGGCGTAGCGGTCGGAAACCGCCTTCCAGTCGACCACCTGCCACCATGCGTCCAGATACTCGGCGCGGCGGTTGCGGTGCTTCAAATAATAGGCATGTTCCCACAGGTCGTTGCCGAGCAGCGGCGTGCCGCGCATTTCCGCGACATCCATCAGCGGGTTGTCCTGGTTCGGCGTCGAGGTGATCGCCAGCCTGCCGTCCGGCCCGACGATCAGCCACACCCAGCCCGAGCCGAACCGGCCCGTGCCGGCCGCCTTGAACGCGGCCTGCATCTTATCCATCGATCCGAACGCCGCGTCGATCGCGCGGGCGGGCGCGGGCGATGGTTCACCGCCGGTGCCGGGACGGGCCATCGTTTTCCAGAAGAAGCCGTGGTTCCAATGCCCGCCCGCATTGTTGCGTACCGCTGCGGGAGCCGACCCGGCTTGCCCCAGCAACTGTTCCAGCGAGCGGCCGGCAAGCGCCGGATCGGCCGCCAGCGCCTTGTTCAGCGCATCGACATAGGCCTGATGGTGCTTGTCATGATGCAGGGTCAGCGTTTCGGCATCGATCACCGGTTCGAGCGCTTCCGCCGGATAGGGGAGCGGTGCCAGCGTGAACGGCGCGGCGCGGTTCTGCGCGATCGCCGGCGCGGCGAGGAGGGCGAGGCAGGCAAGCCAATGCTTCATCGATCGTCTCCGGTTCAGATGCGGATGCTCAACCCCAGCCGCACATCGCGACCGGCGAGCGGGGCATAGTCCTTGAGGAAGCTGGCATGGCGGCGTGCGACCATGTCGAACAGATTGTTGGCGCTGAGCGTCAGGCGCAGGTCGCGGTCCGGCAGCGGCGTCCAGTCGGCGCTGAGGTTGACGAACGAGAAGGCAGGCGTCGTCGTCTCGAACCCGGTCACGCGCGTCTGCCGGGTGCTGTGTTCGACCTCGGCGCGCAGACCCGATCTGCGCCCCCGCCCCTCGATGCCGCCCAGCAGGCGCAGCGAAGGGATGCGCGGGGCGGGGCCGAAGCCATCGATCGTCGCCTGCACCGCATCGACCAGCCCGTCCGCCTTCACCGTCAGGCCGGGACGATCGACGAAGCGCGCCTCTCCCTCCACCTCGAACCCGCGATAGGTGGCATCGCCTTGCGCGAAGCGGAACACCGGCAGATCGGCAATCACCTGCCCGGTTTCGAATTCATAGATATAGCCCGAAAAGCGCGTGCGATAGGCCGACGCATCGAGCCGCCAGCGAGCGCCGGACAGGCGCGCGACGAGTTCGATCCCGCGCGCGCGTTCGATGCCGAAGGTCGGGTCGCCGATCTCATAGGACTGGGTGCCGATATGCGCGCCATCGGCCAGCAGTTCCTCGGCGGCGGGCGCGCGCGCGGTACTCGACAGGTTCAGACCCAGCTTCAGCCCCGGCGTCACCGTGGCGAACGCCCCGCCCGCGATCGACGTCGCCGTGAAACGGCGATCGAACCCGGCGGGTTGCGAGCGTATGCCAGTCCATTCGACGCGCCCGCCGCCTTCGAAGCGGACGGGGCCGATGGCGACCTCCTGCAGCGTGAACACGCCGTTCTGCTCGGTATCGTTCGGAGGCACGAACGCCTCGGCCCCCACCGCGCGGAAATCGCGGAAGAAGGTCTGCACGCCGCTGACCCCCTGCCATGACCCGTGCTGCCGCTGGCGCAGTTCGGCTCGCGCCTCGATCCCCTTGTTGGCGAACGTGGTGCCGGTGACGGGATCGCCTTCGAAATGCACATAATCGGCATAGCCCGCGCGTAGCGACAGGCGTTCGAAGAAGCCGGGCAGCGCAACCGACGCGCGCAGGTCGGCGCGCCATTGTTCCGCATTGATCCGTACCGCTTCCTGCTCCGCCCCCGGCGTCAGATCATAGCGGATCGGCAGGCCATAGTCGGTTTCGTACCGGGTGAGCGCCACGCCGATGTCGCCGCCGGTATCGAGGAAGGCAGCGCCGAAATTGGCGGTCCGGGTGCGGGCAGCGGTATTGGCGAGCCGCCCGGACAGGCTGGCGAGCCTGCGGATCGCGGGATCGCTGCTTGCGCGGGCTTCGGCGCGGAGGCGATCGGAGAGAACCGGGCCGCCGACCGCCAGGTCGCCGGTGTCGGTCAGACTACCGCCGCCCGCCACTACGATCCGGTCGGAAAGGCGGACGCCGATATTGGCACCAGCGGCGCGTTCCTTGGCGGCCGACCCCAGTGATCCGCGTCCCTGGACCGCGACCGGCGCGTCGGGGACAGCGGTCGGGATGCGGCGGTCGAGCACGTTGACGACACCGCCGATCGCCGACGATCCGAAGCGCAGGGACGAAGGGCCACGCAGCACCTCGATCCGTTCGGACAGCAGAGGATCGATCGCTACGGCATGGTCGGCGGACGTGTTCGATACGTCGAATGCGCCGATTCCGTCCGTCAGCACCCGCACCCGCTCTCCTGCCAGTCCACGCAGGATCGGGCGCGAGGCATTGGGCCCGAAGCTGGTCGTCGACACGCCCGGCAGCCGCGCCAGCGCCTCGCCGATCTGCGGTCGCAGCGATCGATCGAGCGCCGCGCCGGCCAATACCGACACCGGGGACGCGGAATCGCGGGGATCGCGCTGAAACACGCCCGTGACGACGATCTCGTCCGGATCGCTGCCCTCGGCAAGCGGCGGATCTTCGGTGGCGAGCGCCGGAGCGGGCATGGCCGCCAGCGCCGCCCCGACCAGGAGCCGACGAAGCGTCATGCGAGCCCTCGATTACGCAGCAACGCGGTGGCATCGGGCATCCGCCCCCGGAAAGCGACATAGCTCGCCGCCGGGTCGCGCGAATTGCCACGCGACAGCACCTCGTCGCGCAGCTTCTTCGCGAGGACCGGATCGAAGACGTCACCCGTTTCTTCGAACGCGGCAAAGCCGTCGGCATCGAGCACTTCAGCCCAGGTATAGGCGTAATAGCCCGCCGAATAACCGCCATCGAAGATATGGCTGAAGTGCGGCAGGCGGTGCCGCATCCCGACCGCGTGCGGCACGCCCAGATCGGCCAGCTGCGCCTTTTCCCAGCGCACCGCATCGAAATCCGCGGGCAAGGTGCCAAGCGAGTGCAGCCGCATGTCGAGGATCGCCGACGACAGTTGCTGCACGGTCAGACAGCCCTGGTTGAAGGTGCGTGCCTCCAGCAGCGATCGGAGCATCGGTTCGGGCATCGGCTGACCGGCGGCATTGCGGGCATGGGCGCGCAGGATCGTCGGATCGGAAACCCAATGCTCATGGACCTGCGACGGGAACTCGACGAAATCGCGGGTGACCGACGTGCCCGACAGGCTGGGATAGCGGACCTTGCTGAACAGGCCGTGCAGCCCATGGCCGAATTCGTGGAACAGCGTCTCGGCATCGTCCAGGCTGATGAGCGCGCGTTCGCCGGGTGCGGGCGGCGTGTAGTTGCAGTTGTTGACGACGATCGCCTGCTGGCCGAGCAGCGTGCTCTGGTCGCGCAGCGAGTTCATCCAGGCACCCGGACGCTTGGTCGGGCGGGCGAACCAGTCGGCATAGAACAGGCCGATCGGCGCGCCATTGCCTTCGCGCACCTCCCACACCTTCACGCCATCAGCATAGACCGGCACGTCGCTGCGGGGCACGAATTCGATGCCGTACAACCGCCTGGTCGTGTCCATCAGCGCGGCGACCATGCCGTCCAAGGGGAAATATTGCTTCACCGCCGCCTCGTCGAGGCTGTAGCGCCGCTGGCGTTCCTTCTCGGCGTAAAAGCGCCAGTCCCACGGCTCGATCCGCGTCACGCCGTCTGCGCGGGCGAGCGCGAGCAGCGCCGCTTCCTCTTCCCGTGCGCGGGTCAGCGCCGGGCGATAGACACGCATCAGCAGGTCGGTCGCCGCCTCCGGCGTCTTTGCCATCGCGTCCTGCAGGACGAAGGCGGCGTGGCTCCGTACGCCCATCAGTTTCGCGCGTTCGATGCGGAGTTCCACCAGTCGGCGAATGATCGCGGCGGTATTGTTGTCGTTTGCATTGGCGCCGCGATCGTCGAACGCCGAGAACACCTTCTGCCGGGCGCCACGATCGGTGGCGACCGTCAGGAACGGTTCGACCGCCGAACGGGTGGCGGGAACCAGATAGCCGGTCTTGCCCGCTGCCTTTGCCGCGGTCGCCGCCGCCGACTTCTGATCGGCGGGGAGGCCGGCGACCTCGGCCTCGGTCAGCACCACGCCGCTCGCCTTCTGGTCGGCCAGCAGCTTCTGCCCGAACTGGACGCCGAGCGTCGCCAGTTCCTCGTTGATCGCGGCGATGCGGGCGCGGGCAGCCGGCGGCAGCGCGGCACCCGCGCGGACGTATCGCTTGTGCGTTTCCTCCAGCAGCCGCTGCTGTTCGGCGTCGAGCCCCAGCGAGGCACGGTCTTCGTAGAGCCGGTCGACCCGCGCGAACATGACCGGATCGAGCGAGGTTTCGTTCGAGAACCGGGTCAGGTCGGGCACCACCGCTTCCTCGATCGCCTGGATTTCCGGCGTCGCATCGGCGGACGAAACGTTGAAGAACGCCGACGACACCCGCGCCAGCCGCTGGCCCGAACGCTCCATCGCCTCGATCGTATTGGCGAAGGTCGGGGCGGAGCGCATGACGGCGATCGCGCGGAAATCGGCGCGCGCCGCCTTCAGGGCGGCATCGAAAGCCGGGCGGTAATGCGCGGGTCGGATCGACCGATAGGGCGGAATGCCGTTCGTCCAGTCGCCGAGCAGCGGATTGGCCGGTTCCGCCGCGCGCAGCGGCGTGTTGAGCAGGGGCAGCATGGCGGCGGACACTAGCAGGGTGCGACGGTGCATGAACGTCCTTTTGCAGCGAAGGGAATGTATCGACGGCAACGCGGCGTTCGCGCGTCAGCCCGTTGCGAAACCGGGCAATGGATCGATCGTCAGCACCGCGAGGCTCATTCGGCGGCCTCCAGCTGACGCTCGCCCCAAGCCGGGAACGGATCGCGCGCGTCCGTCCACAGTGCCGGAGTGAAGGCGGCGGCGCGAACGAGGCATGCGTCGAGCCGCCGCCGGATGCGGGGCTCGTCCATGCCGATGCCGATGAACACCAGCTCCTGCCGCCGGTCGCCCCAGATCGGATCCCAGTGGCGCGCGACGAACTGTTCAAAGCGCCCATCGTCGGGCCAGTGATGCTTCGGCAGCGCCGCCCACCATTTGCCCATGCGCGCGGTCGTCGTCTGGCTGCCCGCCACCGCCAGCTCGCCGACATGGTCGGGCCGCGTCGACAGCCAGAAATGCCCCTTGGCGCGCACGACATGGTCGAGGCCGCCATCGGTCAGAAAGGCATGGAACTTCGCTGGATCGAAGGGCTGGCGCGCGCGATAGACGAAGCTTTCGATGCCATATTCCTCCGTTTCGGGCTGGTGATGGGCATAGCCATATAGCTCCTTGGCCCAGAGCGGGTGGCGCGCCGCCTTTTCCTCGTCGAACAGCCCGGTGGCGAGCACCCGGTCGAGATCGACGCGGGAATGATCGGTCGCCACGATCACGGCATCGGCGTTGAGGCTGGCCACCAGCTTCTTCACCACCGCCAGTTGCTCGGCCGACACCGACGACGCCTTGTTGACGATCACGACATCGGCGAACTCGATCTGCTCGACCAGCAGGCCGACCAGACTTCGCGTATCGTCCTCACCCAGCGTTTCGCCGCGATCGGCGAGAAAGTCCTGGCTGGAATAATCGGCGAGCAGGTTCAGCGCGTCGACCACCGTCACCATCGTGTCGAGCCGCGCGACGTCGCCGAGCGAGACGCCGTCTTCGTCCCGGAACGAGAAGGTGGTGGCAACAGGCAACGGCTCGGAGATGCCGGTCGATTCGATCACGAGATAGTCGAACCGCCCCGCCTCGGCGAGCGCGCGCACTTCGGCCAGCAGATCGTCGCGCAGCGTGCAGCAGATGCAGCCATTGGTCATCTCGACCAAGGCTTCTTCCGACCGCGAAAGCGCCGCCTCGCCGCCGCGGACGAGGTCGGCGTCGATGTTCACCTCAGACATGTCGTTGACGATCACCGCCACGCGACGCCCTTCGCGATTGGCGAGGATGTAATTCAGAAGCGTCGTCTTGCCCGCGCCGAGGAAGCCGGAAAGCACCGTCACCGGTAGGCGACGATCGGGTTCGGAAGAGATTGCCATGACGATCCTCAAGCGCGATACGTTACAACATAACATAATAGGATATGCAGGCTGATGTCCAGTAGCTTTCAAGGAACGGCGTATCGCAAGCAGCGATGGCCGATGGTTGTCGCCGCGACGGGACTGGTGCTGCTCGGCACCGGCGCCTTCGCCGTGGATGCGGAAGCGGTCGAGCGGATGGTGAGCACCATCGGCGCGATCCTGTTGGCGGTCGCCCATGTCGGCAACTGGCGCGCGGTATCGCAACGGGTCGGCCGGCGTATCGCCGGTGCGGCGGGGTGCGGGGCATGAACGACATGCTCGCCGGTGCGGCCGGGCGCATCCCGGTATCGGTGCTGACCGGGTTCCTGGGCAGTGGAAAGACGACCCTGCTCAACCATCTGGTGCGATCGTCCGACATGGCGCGTGCGCTGGTCGTCATCAACGAATTCGGCGCGGTCGGGCTGGATCACGATCTGGTCACGCGCGCGAACGAGGACCTGGTGGTCGAAATGATCGGCGGTTGCCTGTGCTGCACGATCCGGGGCGACCTGTCGCGCACGCTGCGGGAGGCCCCGTGGCGGTTCGCGCGGGAGGGCCGGTGCTGGTTCGATCGGGTGGTGATCGAAACGACCGGGCTGGCCGATCCGGCGCCGATCCTTCACACGCTGATGACCGATCCCCAGCTTGCCGCCCTCTACCGGCTCGATACGGTGTTGACCACGGTCGATGCCGCGACGGGGATGGCGACGCTCGACGCCCAGCCCGAAGCGGTCAAGCAGATCGCGGTCGCCGACCGGCTCCTGCTGACCAAGACCGATCTGGTTGCAGCAGGCGACGCCGCGGTGCTGCGGGGTCGGCTCTCGTCGATCAACCCGGCGGCACCGATGGTCGCCGTGACCGGCGGGATCGTCGATCCGGCGACGCTGTTCGATGCCGGGATGTGGGATCCGGCGAGCAAAAGCAGCGACGTGCGCCGGTGGCTGTCGGAAGAGGCCTATCATGCCGATCACCATCATCACCATCATCACGACGTGAACCGCCATGGCGACGGCATCCATGCGACCTGCCTCACCTTCGACACGCCGCTGGAGCCGCAGGCGTTCGAACGCTGGCTGGGGCTGCTCACGATGTTTCGCGGCCAGGACCTGCTGCGGGTGAAGGGGATCGTGCATCTGGCCGGCCACCCATGCCCGGTGGTCGTCCACGGCGTGCAGCATGTCTTCCACCCGCCGATCGAACTGGAAAATTGGCCATCGGAGGACCGGCGAACGCGGATGGTGTTCATCACGCGCGGCATCCCCGTCGAGGAACTGCGCGGGACGCTGGCACTCATGACCCTGGGCCTGAACGACGTACAGTTGCAGGGATTGGTGGAAAGCGTGGCTGCGGAAATGTCGGCAACGGCCTGAACGTACCGCTGCCGGCTGCAGGCGGCAACGATACCGATCATCGCAGGACGAACTCTACCGGCACGACGAGGGTAATCGTCTTGCCTTGGCGATCCTCGGGCGGAGCAGGCATAGGTTGCGCACGTTGCGGCAGCGACATGGCTTCCCGGTCGAGCAAGGCATTGCCGGAAGTACGTTCCAACCGGCTGTCCAGTACGCGGCCACGCCGGTCCATCGTGAAACGGACCAGCGGCACGCCCTCGATCCGCGCCCGGTGTGCCGCAGGCGGATAGCGCCGGAAGCGGATGAGACGGGCCAGGACGCGCCCCTCCCAACTCTCCGGCGCAAGATTTGCCGGTGGTAGGGACGCCGGTTGCGGCGGTGGAACGGGCGCGGGCGGCGGCGATGCCGTCGGGTTCCGATCCGGCACGGGAGGCGGGGCGATCACGGTCGGCACCGCCGGGGCCGATATGATCTGGATCGGCGATGGCGGCGCGACCGGCGGCACGGGGGCATCGCGAGGCTCGGGCTGCGGCACCGGCTCTTCCGGTGGCAGCGGGGGCAAGGGCACCTCTGGCTCCGTTTCGGGTTGAAGCGGAATCATCTTCATGACCACGGGCACAGCCACCGGAGGTGGCGGCGTATAGCTTCGCCAGCCCAGCAGTAGCGCGGCGAGCACCAGCGCGTGGACGATGAAACTCGCGATCAGCCCGATGGGTCGCCGGTTCGATCGCGCCCCGTAACGCCCGGTCGGTCGGTTATCAGACGCGGGCAAGGCGTACCTCCCCCTTTCCACTACGGCCAAGCCGTCCAGTCCGCTTGCGCAGCCAGATCCAGATGCCGGTGATCGAGAGTCCCGCGACGGTCAGGCCGGTCAGGCAGACGAGGATGCGCCCTGCCAGTCCGCCGGCATCGCCCGAATGGAGCGGGAACATGAGATCAATTACCTTGTCCCCGCTGGCGCCGGTGCCCGCCCCCGCGACCGCGATCGAGCGGCAGCCATCGCCCGCGACATGGACGATCAGCGGCCCGGCCCCCGCCGTGTCGGCGTGGCGCAGTTTGACCCGGTACATGCCTTTCGCATCGAGGCGCACGACCTGTCGAACGGGCGCATCGCGGCCGATCCGGCGCGCCTCCGCGTGTGCACAGGCGACTGCCACGTCAAATCCCGTCCATGCACCGGCAAGACGCTGCTTGCCCGGCATCGGCCATTCGACCGGCAGCACGCGCGTGAGAAGAGGCGAGAAGACCTCCTTGTACAGATTGAGTGACACGCTGGTCACCGCCACCACCAGCAGCGCCGGCCATAGCCACAAGCCGGACGCACGGTGCCAGTCGAACATGGTACGCCAGCTGCCCGCCTTGTGCTTGATCCGCCATGACGGTGCCCATTTGCGCAGGAACGGTCGCCCGAGAGGAAGGGTCAGCGCAAAGCCGACGAAGCAGTCGAACGCCCATGCCAGCGCCACGCCGCCCAGCAGCCACCGGCCCCACTCACCGGGCAGATGCAGATCCTGGTGAATGGCATAAAGCAGCGGGACGATATGCTGCCGGTCCAGCCGGATATCGCCCCATAGCCGGGTGCCGAGGACCGTGCCCGTGGCGGGGTCGGCGAACAGTTCGTTGACAGCGGCGGGCGTGCCGTCGGGAGCCGTCACGAACGTTCGCACCGATCGGCCCGTGGCCTCGGGCAGCTCGATCGTCGCCACGCTCAGGTCTGGCCGCGCGCGTTCGATGCGTGCGACCAGTTCGTTCAGGGACAGCGCCGGTCGATCCGGCGCCACCCGCATCATCGCCGGGTTGAGCCATCCGTCCACCTCCTTCTCAAAGGCGATGACCGCGCCGGTCAGCCCCGTGACGACGAGGAAGCCGGCAATGGTCAGCCCGACATAGCGGTGGAGCCGGACCAGCAGGGCGCGGATCGATGAACGGGACACTTTACCAGCGATAACCCACCGACAGACGCGCATCGCGCGCATAGCCGAGCGCGCAGAACTCCGCACCACCACGGGCAAAGGCGCATTGCGTGGCGAAGCGCTTGTCGAACAGGTTGTTGACGTTGAGCGCGATGCGGAAACGGCGCACGTCCCATGATACCAGCGCATCGGCGAGGAGATACTCCTCGTTCTGCGGCACCACTACCAGCGCTGGCGTCGTCGCGGTCGCGGCGCGCAGCAGGGTCGGCAACGATCCCGGATGTTGCGCGGTGTAACGCAGGCCGGCGCCGAGGCTGAGCGTACCGAGCGTCACGTCCTCGACCCGATACTTGCCCCACAGCGAGGCGGTATGGGGCGGCGCGCTGAACGGCCGGGCACCGGTGGCGAACGGCGTGTTGGAGCGCAGGATTTCAGCGTCGAGATAGGCGTAATTGGCGATTACCGACAGGTTGCGCGTGATCTCGCCCCGGGCTTCCAGTTCGACGCCGCGCGAGCGCTGCTTGCCGGTCTGGATGATGAGCGCCGGGTTGTTGGGTGAGGGCGTGCGCAGATTGTACTGCACCAGATCGAACACCGCGGCGGTGAAGGACACCTCGCTGCCGACCGGCGTGTAGCGTACGCCCGCCTCCCACTGGCGTCCCTTTTCGGGTTCGAACGGCTGACCCTGCGCATCCAGTCCGGTCACGGTGCCGATCGGCGGCTGGAACGAGCTGGACCAGCTGACGTAAGGCGCGAGCCCGTTCGCCGCCTCGTAGATCAGGCCGGCACGCCCCGTGAAGGCGTTGTCCCGGCGCTTGCGGGTCAGCGTTGTGTACCGCGCCGTCGCAGTCGACCGTCCTTCGTTATAGGTATCCACGACGGCGCGATCATATCGTCCGCCGAGATTGAGCTTCAGGCCGCTGCCGAAATCGATCAGATCCTGCGCGTAGAAGCCGGTCTGCTGGATGCCGGCCAGCGTGTAGTCCGAACGGAAATTATTGGTCCAGTCGGGGTTGCCGTAATTGGGCGCGATCAGGTCGAGCGGCCCGAAGTTGTTGACCGTGAAGAAGGGCTGTTCGTAGTCCGACCCGAAATGGTCGACGCCGATCGCGACGCGGTGACCGATACCGCCGGTCGAGAAGCCACCCTCCACCCGTACGTCGGCGGTCCACGTCTTTTCCGAATCCGGGCGCACCCAGGCGATGCGGTTGATGCTGCGCTGGTCGGCGCGCAGGCCAAAATTGCGCGTTTCACGCCGGTCGTTCTCGGCGTCGCTCCACCGACCCATCGCATGGAAGGTCCATTGGTCATTCAGCGCGTGGTCGAGGATGACCGAGGCCGTGATCGACTCCTTCATGTGGTACGACCCCGGACCGTTGATGTTCAGGTCCTCCGCGGCAGGCCCGAAGGGCGTGACGCGGTAATAGGGCGTGACGAAGCCGCGCCGATCTTTCTGATACTGGCCCAGCACCTGCAACCGCGTGCGTCCGTCGTCCCAGCCGATCGCGGGTGCGATGTAGATGCGGTCGTCCGACAGGAAGCGCCACTGCGTGTCCGCATCGCGCACCACCGCGGTCAGGCGCGCGGTGAGCTGGCCCGAGGCGTCCAGCGCACCGCCCACGTCCAGATTGCCCTGGATGCGATCGAAGCTGCCGACTGTCACCTCGACCGTGTTGGCCATGTCGGCGCGCGGTCGCTTGGTCACGGCGTTGACGAGGCCGCCAGGCGCCGCCTGGCCGAAGGTGATCGAGGCCGGGCCCCGCACGATCTCCAGCCGTTCCAGTCCGAACGGTTCGAGGTTGGTCATGAAGCCGTTCTGGATCAGGCGCGTGCCGTCGCGGTAGAGGCCGGTGCCCGTCAGGCCGAAACCGCGCAACGTGATCTCGTCCTGCGTGGTGAAGTAATCGAGCTGATTGGCACCGACGACGTAGCGCACGGCCTCCTGTACGCTTTGCACCGACTGGTCTCGGATCTGGTCGGCGGTGACGACGCTGACGCTCTGCGGCGTTTCCGCCAGCGTCATGTCCATCTTGCCGCCTGCGGTGCTGCGCTCGGCACGATAGGCACGGTCGGGATCGGTCGCGGCACGCTCGACCAACCCGCCTTGTGCGCCCTCGACCCGCACCGGGCCGAGCCGGGTCGCGCCCTGCGACGCGGGAGCATCGGCGGCGGGTGCGGGTTCGACCTGTACGGTGCGCGCCGCCGAGTAGCGCCAGCGGTGGCCGCTGCCCTGCAGCAAGCGGGTCAGCGCCGTTTCGACCGGCATCGTGCCCGCGAGCGGCGATGCCTGCCGCCCGGTCAGGTCGCCCGACACCAGAATGCGGATACCGGCCTGATCCGCCAGCGCGGTCAGCGCGGTGTCGAGCGGCTGCGGCGCGATCGACATCGCGATCGCCGGCGACGCGTCGGCCTGCTGCGCCCACGACGACACGGGTATCGCGACCAGCGTAGCGCTGATCGCCAGCACGGCCACGTCGGTACGGCGCACCGCCTGTCTGATGTTCATATCCATAGCCCCCGATCGTTCCGAATGACGTCGTGATAACGACTCTCATTACCAATGACGCTGGATGGAGGCAGTCTTGCAGCGGCCGGCGAAATTTATTTCGATCGGTACAGCAGCGTCAGGCCGGGCACGCGATCGATCCGCGCGCCGGTCGCATCGGCGATCGCGCGGAACAGGCCATCGGGATCGCCGATCTCGAACACGCCGCTGAGCCGCGCCGAGCGTAGTCCTTCACCGAGCACAACGATCCGGGCGGGCGTATAGCGCTGCATGTCCGCGACGATCGCGGCCACCGTCATGCGCTGGAAGATCAGCTTGCCGCGCAACCATGCCGTGGCGGCGGTCGGCGACACCATGGTCATGGGGCTCAGCACGGTGCCGGCAAAGGCGATCGCCTGACCCGCGTACAGGCGTGTCGTCCGGCCGCCGACCGCGACATCGAGCATGCCGCGCACCGCCGTCACATCGCAGCGCCCGTCCAGCGTGCGAAGAAGGACATCGCCACCGTGGCAGCGGACGACGCCCTCGCCGGCGATGGCGTAGAACGGGCGCGTGCCCCGCCCTGCATTGGCGAACAGCACCTCCCCGGTATGAACCGTCGCCTCGGGTCCATCACGCCCATCGCCGATCGAGAAGGCGCTGGCTGTGTTCATCCAGGCGACCGTGCCGTCGGCAAGTGCGACACGCCGCTGTTCGCCAACGCGCGTGGCATGATCCGCCAGCCACCCCGAGACAGGCATGATGGTCCGATCGACGGTAAAGGCGGTCACCGCCGCGGCTGCAATACCCCCGGCCAGCATCCTGCGTCTGGTCGGATGCGCCGCGTGCGTATTGCGGGCTGTCCGGTGCCAGAGGGCTGCTTCGCTGCGATCAATGTCGGCGAGTAGTCCTTCCGCCGCAGCCATCGCTTCCTCATGCGCGGACGATCGCGCCCGCCAGGCCGCGATCTGCTTGCCGCCGTCAGGCGACACCAGCAGCGCGATCGCTTCATCGCTCAGCCTTGCGCTGCGGGCGATGCGCCGGATCATGCGCCGCTCGCCATTCTGATCGCGCGCTGTTTGATTTTGCCCGCTCCCCCCGTTCGCTTGGGTTTCCGAATACCAGACGTTCTCCGGGTGCCGGACTTACAGGGTATAATGGTGATTATTCCGCGTCGAGCAGCCCGAGATGGTCGCGGCAGTGGCGTAGCGCCTGTGCCAGATACTTGGCGACCATGCTGGGCGAGACGTCAAGGCGCCGGGCGATGTCGGCATGTGACAGCCCGTCGACGCGAAACAGCAGCAAGGCCATGCGCGCGCGGGGCGGCAGCGTGGCGAGCGCCGCATCGAGTTGGCGAAGCCGGTCGCGATCAATGGCGATCGTCTCGGGTCCCGGGCATGGATCGGGCACCTGCTCGCTGTCCGCTTCGTCCTCACGGACCGTCAATTGCCGCGCGGCGCGGCGAACCCGGTCGATGGCGAGGTTCCCGGCCACACGATAGACATAGGCGTCAGCTTCGATGACGTGCGCTTCACTCTGCGCCTCGGCAATGCGGAGGTAGGTGTCGTGCACGATGTCGGCGGCTTCGTCCGTATCGCCATAGCGGCGCGCGACATGGCGAAGCAGTGCCTCGCGATGGCGCAGGAACGTCTCGATCAGCTTGCTTCGGTCCCTCACCGTGCCCCTCATGGTTGGCCGTCCGCGCAGTACGGGAACCACCATCTTGCCGCAAGCTTGTTGCGATCAATTCGCATTTCGTGCTGCGCGCGATCTACCGGGGTTTCCAGACCATCGCCGAATTCCGGTGCGACATGAAGGCCGCGTTCAAGGCCGTGTTCTACGCGTTCGTGATGTACCTCTGGCTCGATCTAGCCTAGGCGAACAGAAATTCTCCAATGATCTGAGTGCCAACCTTTGGTCTCCGTGGGGCACCATGACCGATACCCGCAAGCGTTCGCCCAATCCGTTGAGGGACAGGCGAAACGGGGCCGGACAAGGTTGGCGTGGATGAGCAGGTGGGCAGGTTATCCTGCTCGCACTTCGTTAATCACAAGCAGCTATCGTGTTTCCGGAAGGAGACGCCGTGGAACTCGATCGCACGATCGCCGAGGCCGCACGCAGGTCGGGCGAGCTGGGGATCAGGACGCTGGACCTGCAAGCCGACATATCGGAGCTGGCCACGCGGGTGACCGCGCAGGCGGGTACCATCGACAGTCTTGGAACGCAGACCAGCGGCCTTGTCAGCGATGCCGAGAACGTGTCGATCGCCGCGCGTGAATCGCTGGGCGCCACCACCGGGGCCCACGGCCTGCTGGCCAATTCCCAGGTGCAGATCGAGACGGCCATGGGCGACGTGGTCGATCTGATCGGTCAGGTCAGCCTGATCCACGACAGCCTCGGCGCCTTCACGGTGGCGCTCGAGGATGTCGGCCGGGTGACCGCGTCGATCAACGCCATCGCCAGCCAGACGAACCTCCTCGCGCTGAACGCGACGATCGAGGCTGCGCGCGCCGGCGATGCGGGCCGCGGGTTCGCGGTGGTCGCAAGCGAGGTCAAGAAGCTGGCGTCCGAAACGGCAACGGCCACATCCCGGATCAACATGTCGATCAGTGCGCTGACCGCACAGGCGGAAGCCATGCTGGCGCGCGTCGACCTGGGCGTCTCGAAGGCGCGCTCGACCCATGCCGGGACGCAGGACGTCAAGGCGCGCGTCGCCGAGATTCGCCTGCTCGTGAAGGGACTGGAGCACAATAGCGGGACCGTAAGCGAGCTGGCGGCCTCGATGGTGTCGGCGGTGGGTGAGGTGCGGACGGGGCTCGGCCGGCTGGCCGAAACCTCGACGGACAACGCCTGCGGGCTGCAGCGTCTGTCAGAACGCATCAGTTCGGTAAGCGACGATACCAACGATCTGCTGCAGATGCTCGCCGAAAGCGGTGCGGACATGCCGGATCGGCCCTATATCCGCTTTGCCGTCGAAGCGGCATCGCATGTGTCCAGCGGGCTGGCCGCGGCGGTGGCGCGCGGAGAACTCGCCGAGGCCGTGATCCTCGGCGATGATTACCGCTGCGTCGACGGCTCGGATCCCGCGCTCTTCACCCATCCGGCGATGCAGCTGCTCACCGGGCTGGCCCGCCCCCGGCAGGAAGCGGCGAGAAAGCTTCCCGGCTTCTTCGGCATGAGCCTTACCGATCGACGCACCTTCGGCGCGGTGGCGATGCCGGAACGCTCCCTGCCACAACGCCCGGGCGAAAAGGCGTGGAATGAGGAACATTCCCGCGCCGGCATGTTCTTCCACTCTCCCGGTACGGCGCAACATGTCAGGATCACCAAGCCGTTTTGCCTGAAAGCCTATCGTCGCCCCCTGGCCGACGGTGGGGTCGTCCTGCTCAAACAGGTGATCGCGTCGATCCACGTCAACGGAGCGCACTGGGGCGTGCTCCAGCTGGCCTATCAGGACCGAGGGTAACCGCGCCGGTTCAGACGATTCGCCGCTCCGGTTCCCGTAGCGGCGACACGCGCAGCATCGGACGAATGCAGGCGCCGCCCATCGCCCCCGCGCCACGGCATCCGACTGCACGGCATCGGCGTACCGGCGCATCCCGTCGCACGAGGTCGGCGATGACCAGCAGCGGGGAAAGCGCGCGGTCGGGCGCGATACCCGCGCTCGCCGCCCCGCGCCGATACCGGCATCCACGCTTCCCCTCCCGCTTGCGATATGTTAATGCGAGTCAGTCGCGATAATGCTGCGAACGGGAAGAACGGCATGGGGCATTCGACCGGAATATGCGAGCTAGAGTTTGATCCATCCGCATGGAAACGTCACCCCAGCGAAGGTTGGGGGTCTCCATCGGCTCCTGCTGCACGCTACCACAGGGAGATCCCAGCCTTCGCTGGGATGACGTCCGTTTCAACAGGCATGGATCAAACTCTACGCGCGGCGCTGCCTATCGCCGACCGTGCCGCCTTCGCGCACGGCGCCGACAGCGGGCGGACGGGATAAGGAACCGACATGACCTATTGGGAACAGATCGATCGGCCGGACACCCATGGCGAGCGGGTCGTGGTCCGGCTGTTGCGGCGCTATCGCGACATCCGCGATCGCGATCGGGACGGCGGGGCACTGGCTCGCCTCGTCGCGCTGGGGCACAGGCTGCGCCTGCCCCCCGCCGGCAGCGTCGCGCTGGCGAGCGTCTTCGAACTGACCGAGGCCGTGCTCGGCCGGCACCTCGTCACCGGATGCCATCGCACCCGCGACTATCGCGACTATAGCGCCGACGAGCGCGCGATGCTCCGGCTCCTCAGTGCCCGCCTGCCGGGCGTCGCGGGTACCGGCACGGTCGAAATCCCCCATGGCTTGCCGGGCGCACTGGCATGGGCCGTGCTGAGCGTCAGGTCGCTGTGCGGCGGGATGCTATCGCTACCGGCGCGCCCGGCAGCGAGCGACGATGCCACCTGCCCGTTCCACGGCTTCGCGGCGGCTTGACGGCCGTGCCGACGCTGTACGCCTATCTCGACCGGTGCGTCGGCGACATGGCCGGCGATGACGTTTTCCTGCTGTCCGCGGTCAGACGCTGGGTATTCGCGGTCCGGCACACCCGGTGCCCCCAGGCGATGTTGCGCAGCGGCTTTGCCCATCGCCGGGTCGACGATGCGCTGCTGCCATTCCTGTGCGCGATGACCCTGCTCGACCGCCATGGCTATGGCACGATGCGCTTCGCCGACGTCCGACATCCCCATGTCGGCGACGACGAGGCGCGCATCCTGACCCTGTTCGGGGCGGCGCGGGTGAACGATCCGGCGCTGATCCGTATCGCCGCCAGCCTCGTCAGCGACGGCATGGCGATGCAACTGGCCGGTGCCGCCGGACGGATCGGCGCAGCGATGGCCCCGGCGACCTAGTCGCGCGATGGTCATCGAGCGGCACGGCACGGGAACCGCATGCCGGGCCGGAGCGGTTGCACCGCGATGGCATGACGGAGAATGACATGGTCCCGCGCCTTCCTGTACCGGCGACCACGCCGCGATGACGCGCCGGCGGCGGGCGGGGCTGGCCATGGCCGGTATCGGAGGGGTGCTGACCCTGCTGTGCGGCTGGCTGCTGATCGATTCGGTCGCAACGTCGCTCGCCGCGTGGCGTGGCGGCGCGGCGGAGGTGCGGGTCGGCGGCGGCGATGCCGCGATGGCGGTCGCGCTGCCGATCCTGCTGGCCCTGGCGATATGGGGCATGCTGGCCGCGTTCCACGACGGCCCGTTCGTTACCCGGATCGGCAATGCGATCGCCGTGGTGGCGATCGTCGCCGTGCCGGTCGGAATCGCGGGATCGTGGGCGGTCCGCAACTGGGCCGAGCACGCGCTGGCAACCAGCGGCTATGCGCGGTGCGATACGGAGCGCACCGGTCGCTTCCTGACCATCGTCTTGTGCCGGCACCCGGCGGCCCCGGCACGGTCCTAGGTGTTTGATCCATCGGCATGGAAACGTCACCCCGGCGAAGGCTGGGGTCTCCCTCGGCGCCTGCTGCGCGCTACCACCGGGATATCCCGGCCTTCGCCGGGATGACGCCCGGTTCAACAGGGATGGATCAAACTCTGGCGTCGCACCATCGGCCGGCGCCACCTTTCCCGCCTTGCGACATTCGCATTTGCCGTTACGTTTCCGTCAATTACCTGCCGGGGAGAGATGGAAATGACCGCGCGCTTCGATCGTCGTACGCTGATCGCCGGGGGCGTTGCGGCGTCGGTTGCCGGTCTCGCCCCGCTCGACGCCGCAGGCGGCCAGCGCCGCCGCATGGCGGCCAGCGACAAGTTGCAGGTCGGCGTGATCGGCTGCAAGGGCATGGGCTGGGCCAATCTGACCGCGATGATGAAGGGGGCCGACGTCGTGCCGGTCGCGCTGTGCGACGTCGATGCGCGCGTCCTGGCCGAACGCGGTGCCGAACTGCGCAAGACGACGGGGCGCGCGCCGCGGCTGTACGACGACTATCGCCGGATGCTGGACGACAAGGCGGTCGACGCGGTCATCATCGCCACCCCCGACCATTGGCACGCATTGCAACTGATCGACGCGATGTCGGCGGGCAAGGACGTCTATTGCGAAAAGCCGCTGGGCAATTCGATCGCCGAATGCCGCGCGATGGTCGCCGCGCAGCAGCGCCATGGCCGCGTGGTGCAGGTCGGCCAGTGGCAGCGCAGCAACCGCCACTGGGCGGACGCCGTCGCGCTGGTCCATGCCGGCGGGATCGGCCGCGTGCGCAAGGTGAAGGCATGGGCCTATATGGGCTGGATGAAGCGGGTCGAACCGAAGCCCGACCAGGCGGCGCCGGCCGGCGTGGATTATGATCGCTGGCTGGGACCGGCCCCGGCGCGAGCGTTCAATCCCAACCGCTTTCATTTCAGCTGGCGCTGGTATTGGGACTATGCCGGCGGGCTGATGACCGACTGGGGCGTGCATCTGATGGATATCGCGCTGCTGGGGATGAAGGCCAGCGTGCCGCAGTCGGTCGGTTCGCTGGGCGGTGCATATGGCTATCCCGGATCGGCGATGGAGACGCCCGATACCCAGACCGCGATCTACGATTTCGGCGACTATTCGGTCGAATGGGAACATGCCGTCGGTATCAGCCAGGGGCCCTATGGCGGACGCGATCACGGCGTGGCGTTCATCGGCGAGACCGGCACGCTGATCGTCGATCGCGGCAAATGGGAAGTGATCCCCGAGGAGAGCGACGGCAAGCCGCTGACCCGCGCCGTGCCGGTGACACGCTCGTCGGACCAGGGGCTCGACCGGCATACCGCCGACTTCGTCGCCTGTATCAAGGATCGCGCGCGCACCCCCGCCTGCCCGATCGAATCGGCGGCGAACACCGCGATCGTGTGCCAGATGGGCAATGTCGCGTGGCGCACCGGCCGCAAGGTGCATTGGGACGCCGCCGCCGGGCAGTTCCGCGACGATGCGCAGGCGAACGCGCTGATTACCCCGCGCTACCGTGCGCCCTATCGTTTGCCGGTGTAGGGCCGGGCCGACATTCGCACGCCGGTCGTCACCCCGGACTTGTTCGAGACCTCTGCGAACGTCTCGAACAGAGCCAATTCCTCGCCGTACCCCGGCGAAGGCCGGGGTCCAGTTGGAAAGGCTTTTCCGTATCTTGCCAATGCCCCCCAACTGGGCCCCGGCCTCCGCCGGGGTACGGATTGAGGGCGTTCGCAGAGGTCTCGAGCAGGTCCGGGGTGATACGAGCGGCAGGTCGGTCGGCAATGACCGCAGCCAGTTGTGCAAGTGCAGCGGCCGACCGACCCCCTACCGCACGACGACGACCTTCGGCAGCGTGGCGATCGGTTCGACGGTGATGCCCCGGAACCACGTCTCGGCACCTTCCGACTGGAGCTGGATCCGGCCATGGGTCAGCGTGCGGCGCGTGCCGTCGGGGGCGATCGTCGCGAGGTCGCGGATTTCGGCCACCGGCACGCCGTTGACGACATGCACCGCGCGGTCGCCGACGACATACAGGTCGAGCGTGTTCCACTGACCCACCGGCCGTTCGGCATCGCGGCCCGCCTCGACATTCCAGGTCGGGGTGCCGTTGACCAGATCGACCTGCCTGCCCCCTGCGCGGTAGCGCAGGTGCGGCGCGATCAGCGACGGGTCGAACGCCACCTCGGTCCGGCCGCGCAGCTTCGGCCCGACCGCGACGATCATGCCGGTCGATCCGGTCATGATCTCGAACTCGGCGGAGGGTTGCCACGTCCCGAACACTTCGCCGGGCACGCCGTGGGTGTGATAGAGCAGGCCGTTGTTGCGCGGCTCCTTCGCGCGCGGCGCCCACGTCTTCGCGCCCCATTTGAACTGCAGCCGCAGGTGATAGTTGCTCAGATCGGCGCGGTGGACGAGGCTGCCCCACGTCTGGCCCTTCACCCACAGCGCCGGCGCGCCGTCGACCATCTTCACCGCGAAGTCGCCGCCGGTATCGCGGCTGGTCCCGACCGGCCTGTCCGCCGGGCCCGCACGATAGGTGATCGCCGGATCGGCATAGCCCAGCCACGGCGTCCAGCCCGCCAGGCTGCGCCCGTCGAACAGCGCGGTCGCCTTCCCCGTCGCGACCGGCACGTCGGTGAGCTTGAGCCGCTGCGGCGTCGCCGCCGGCGCTCCGGCGATCGTGCGCGCCTGTTCCTTCGAATCCTGCGCCCATGCCGGGGCGGCGACCATTGCCACCGCCACCAATGCCCGATCGATCCGCATCGCCATCTCCCCTGTTGCCGCCCGCAGGCGATTATCGAGCGTTCGTAGCGCGTTATCGCTACCATAGGAATGGCGTTCCATGGGTGGACCTGCCCGCACGCCACGATACAGTGCGCGGATGCAGGATAATCTGACCGCCGACCGGCCGACCTTCGTCACCCATCTCGAATGCTCGATGACGGGGGAGCGGTATCCCGCCGACACGCTGCACAACCTGTCGCGGGCGGGCCGGCCGCTGCTGGTCCGCTACGATCTGGCGGCGGCGGGCGCAGCCCTGTCGCGCGACACGCTGGCGGCGCGCGACACCGACCTGTGGCGCTGGCGCGAACTGCTGCCGGTGCGCGACACGGCGAACATCGTCAGCCTGGGCGAGGTCGAGACGCCGCTGATCGCCATTCCGCGGTCCGGCGGCGGCAACGTACGGGTCAAGGACGAAGGCCGCCTGCCGACCGGCAGCTTCAAGGCGCGCGGACTGGTGATGGCGGTCGCCATGGCCAGAGAACTGGGCGTCCGCCGCATCGCGATGCCGACCAACGGCAATGCCGGTGCCGCGCTTGCCGCCTATGCCGCGCGCCTGGGGATCGAGACGATCGTGTTCTGTCCCGAGGACACGCCCGAGGTGAACGTGCGCGAGATCGCCGCGCAGGGCAGCCGCGTCTGGCGGGTCAACGGGCTGATCGACGATTGCGGCGCGATCGTCGCGAAGGGCGCGGCGGAAGGCCGCTGGTTCGACTTCTCGACGCTGAAGGAACCGTACCGGATCGAGGGCAAGAAGACGATGGGGCTGGAACTGGCCGCGCAGCTCGGCTGGCGGCTGCCGCAGGCGATCTTCTACCCCACCGGCGGCGGCACCGGGCTGATCGGCATGTGGAAGGCGTTCGACGAGCTGGAGGCGATGGGCTGGATCGGGCCCGAGCGCCCGCGCATGTATGCGGTACAGGCGTCGGGCTGCGCCCCGATCGTCCGCGCGTTCGAGGCGGGCGAGGAACATGCCGAACGCTGGGAGGACGCGCATACCGTCGCCGCTGGCATCCGCGTGCCGCGCGCGGTCGGCGACTTCCTGATCCTGCGCGCGGTGCGCCAGTCAGGCGGCAAGGCGCTGGCGGTCGGCGACCCCGCGATCCTGAAGGCGGTCGACGACTGCGCCCGGCGCGACGGGCTGCTGCTCTGTCCCGAAGGCGGCGCGACGCTGGCCGCCTATCGACAGGCGCTGCGCGATGGCGAGGTCGATGCGGAGGAGGAGGTCGTGCTGTTCAACTGCGCCACCGGCCTGAAATACCCGCTGCCCCCCGCCGCGGCGACGCTGGACCGCCATGCACCGATCGATTTCGACGCGCTGTAACGCAGTGGTATCGAACGCTTAACCAGCTTCGTTCAGCCGGCGGTGACGCGGATTGCGACAGGATCGGCGGTGAAAGGGACAGCGCGATGTGGCTTCTGGTAACGGTCCTGTACCGCGTCGTCAGCTTTCCGCTGTGGCTGGTCGCGCAGGCCGCCATGGCGCTCGGCGCGGTGACGGTCCTGTTCGCGGCGATCAGCCTGTTCTTCTTTCCGCTGGCCAGGGCGGCGACGATCGGCGGGATCGGTGCGGCGACGATGCTGGCGGGTATCGCGCTGTACGTCCTGGTCGAAACGATCGCGCGGAGGATCGACGACAGGCGCGACGAACGCCTGCCTGGCATCACCGGCTATTGAACGATTCCGTCGGGAGAAATCGGCATGAAACCATCCTTCCTGTCGGCACTGGTTGCGGCATCGTTCGCCGGATCGGCGGCGCTGGCGGCGGGTCCGTCGGTCGCGTCGCTGGACGAGGCATCCGCCGCCACCAACCTGTCGATGCAGGTCGGCCTGTTCCGCCTGTGCGGGATGCAGGCGGCGCTGGGCGAGATCCCGGCGCAGAGCAGCGCGTTCAACGATTCGCACACCAGCAACGGCCGCCCGCTCAGCCGCGACATGCAACTGGCGGTCGTGTTCAACACGCAGGCACTGGTGGAGCGCGCCGGCGGGCGGCAACGCTTCTGCGCCGCGCTGGCGGCGCAGCGGGCGAAGTCGGTCGCAGGTACGGAGGCGAGCTGGGCCAAGCTCAAGGAAGCCCATGCGAAGGCGACGACCGCCGGGCATTGACGCTGCCCCGGATCGCGAAACCGGCCCGCCGCGAAGCGGTCGTCCGCAGGGTGATGACGCTGGTTCAACCCGGACGAGAACCGCGCTACGCTGCCGGATATGACGGTCATGCTTCGCCCCGCCCGACCCGACGACCTGCCCGTGTTCTTCGCGCACCAATGCGACGCCGAGGCCGCGGCGATGGCCGGGTTCGTGCCGCGGGCGCGCGCGGCGTTCGACGCGCATTGGGGCAGGATCATCGCCGGGCCGGCGTTCGTCGTGCGGACGGTCGTGGTCGATGGCGCGGTCGCCGGCTATGTCTCCGCCTTTCCGAACGATGGCCGCTCGGAAATCGCCTATTGGCTCGGCCGCGACTTTTGGCATCGCGGCATCGGGCAGGCGGCGGTCGCGGCGTTCCTGGCCGACCATGCGGCGCGCCCGCTGTTCGCATCGGTGATCGACACCAACGCCGCGTCGCAGGCGATCCTCGAACGCTGCGGCTTTACCGTCGTGGGCGAGGAATCGGGCGACGACGGCGTGTGCGAACGAACGCTGCGGCTGGAATAGGGCCGCCAGCCCATTTCGTCCTTCCCGCGAAGGCGGGAGTCCATACACGCCGACGGTTCGGATCGATCGCGACGATAGCCGCCATGGATTCCCGCCTCCCGCGCGAATGACGACGTCCAGGGATCAGACGAACGCCCACATCCCCGCCGCCATGGCAAAGATCGCCACCCCGGCGATCGTCGACGCGATCGTCCAGCTGCGGAACGTCTGTGCCTCGGTCAGCCCCAGATACTGTTTCACCAGCCAGAATCCGGTGTCGTTGACATGGCTGGCGATCGACGCGCCGCCACCGATCGCGATCGTCACCAGCGCGATCCGCCCCGGCGACAGCGCGGCGGCGGTGACGATCGGTGCGCACAGTCCCGCCGCCGTGACCATCGCCACCGTCGCCGACCCCTGCGCCACCCGGACGAACGCCGCGATCAGGAACGCGAACAGCAGCACCGGCAGCTGCGCGGCGGCGACGACGTCCGACACCTGCTGCCCCGCGCCGGACTCGATCAGCACCTCCTTGTACGCCGCACCCGCCCCGACCACGAGCACCATCAGCCCCGCCGGCGCCAGCGCGCGCGTCATGACGTCGGCGGCCAGCGCCATCGGCGTGCCGCCGCGTACCAGCACCGCCGTCACCAGCAGACAGGCGAGCACCAGCGCGACGAACGGATGCCCGGCAAAGGCGATGGCCTCGCGCAAAGGTCCCGGCGACAGCACGACCCCGGCGACCGCCGCGCTCAGGATCAGCACCAGCGGGACGAGCATCCCGACCATCGCCCAGCCGAAGCCGAGCGGCGACAGCCGTGGGGCGCCTTCGTCATGGGTCGGCGGCACGACATAGTCGCCGAACCCCGGCGCGCCATGCGCCAGCCGCGCGAAGACCGGCCCGGCAAGGATAGCCGCGGGAATGCCGCAGACGAGGCCATACAGCGCCAGCAACCCGTAATCGGCACCCAGCAGTTCGGCGACCGCGACCGGCCCGGGATGCGGCGGCAACAGCGCGTGCATCGTCATCAACCCGGCCAGCACCGGCAGCGCGAAATAGATCACCCGCCGCCCCGCCCGCAGCGACAGCGTCGCCAGCAACGGCACCAGGATGATGAACGCGACGTCGAAGAACAGCGGGATGCCGACGAGGATGCCGATCAGCGTCAGCGCCCATGGCGCACGCTTCTCGCCGAACCGGTCGAGCAGCCGGTGCGCGATCGTCGCGACCCCGCCCGACGCCTCCAGCAACCCGCCCAGCATCGCGCCCAGCCCGATGACGACCGCGACGAAGCCCAGCGCCTCGCCCGATCCCTTCCGCACCGCCGCCAGCACCTTGGCCGGCTCGGCCCCGAACGCCAGCCCGGTGGCGAGCGCCACGATCAGCAGCGCGAGGAACGCCGGCAACCGCACGCGCAGTACCAGCACGACCACCGCCGCGATCGACAGCCCGACGATCAGCAGCGTCCGCCACGGCTCGATCAACGCCGCGCCGCCCCGCACACAGGAATATCCTGTCGATTCCGCACCATGCCCCCTCCCGCACCGGCCTGCGCCGCTATTGACAACGCTAGACCAGGGTCGGTCGAGGTTCAACGATCATCCTCGCCGGATTGTTACCCCGGCCCCGATCGAGACCTCTGCAAAAGTCCTTAATCCGTACCGCGGCGAAGGCCGGGGCCCAGTTGGGGGGCATTGGCAAGATACGGAACAGCCTTTCCAACTGGGCCCCGGCCTTCGCCGGGGTACGGTGAGGCGTTGGCTCTGTTCGAGACTTTCGCAGAGGTCTCGAAACGGCAGGGATTCCGGTGCCCGCCGCTGCGATCCGGCGCGGAACGCCTGAACCTCGACGAGGCACAAGCGAATGCTCAGCTCTCGACCGGTTCAGCCAACGCCGCCGCCAGCCACGCCGGCAGCAACGCCTCGCCCAGATCGTCGACGCGACGATGCTCCACCGCCAGCCCCGGTTCCGGATACACGATCCGCGTCCGCGGCCCCGCCACCTGCGTCGGCACCACCACCAGCCGGCGGTTGACCGTCGAGCGATAGTTCATCCGCGCGGTATTCTCCTGCCCGACGTAACAGCCCTTGGTGAAGCTCACCCCGTGCAGTTCGCGCGCATTGCATTCCAGCCACAGCGTCTGGCCGTCGCCCAGTTCCGCCCGCCCCTCGGTCACGCCGTGGCGCAGGCGATGCTCGGTCCAGCCGCTCGCCGCAATGCCGGGTGGCGCCAGCCAGCGCCGCCCGAGCGCCGCGAGCCGCGGGTCGGCCACGCCCTGCTCACCCGTCGGCGACCAATGGACGCCCAGCCCGGTCCGCTCGATCGTGATCGCACGCCGCAGGCGGTACAGCGTCAGCCGTTTGGCCAGCGCATCGGCCACCTCCCCCTCGCAATCGATCAGGATATCTTCGCCCTCGGCCCACAGCAGGAAGTCGAACAGCACCTTGCCCTGCGCACTCAGCAGCGCCGCCCATGCCGGCATATCGGGCGTCACCGCCGCCAGATCCTGCGTCACCAGTCCCTGCAGGAACGCGCGCGTTTCGTCGCCGGCGATGCGCAGCACGGCACGATCGGTCAGCCAGGTTGCGGGGCCGGCGGCGGGGGTGGCATTGGTCATGGCGAACAGGTAGGACCGCGCATCCCCCGGTTACAAGAGGCGGCAGTGGCGACCTTCGATAC
The DNA here is from genome assembly GCF_030062225.1 of Sphingomonas sp. 2R-10. NCBI lineage: Bacteria > Pseudomonadati > Pseudomonadota > Alphaproteobacteria > Sphingomonadales > Sphingomonadaceae > Sphingomonas > Sphingomonas sp. 2R-10. Next base: position 69,839 of record NZ_JASCXF010000010.1, on the reverse strand, counting down.
CAAGCTCACCGGTGGCACCGTCCACCTTCCCTCCGGCCCGGCACAGGTCGATATCGGCATCGTCGACGGCCGCATCGCCGGCATCGGCGTGACCGGCGACGCCGGGCGGACGATCGACTGCACCGGCCTCGACATCCTGCCCGGCGTCATCGACACGCAGGTCCATTTCCGCGAGCCGGGGCTGGAGCACAAGGAAGACCTCGCCACCGGATCGATCGCCGCGGTGATGGGCGGCGTCACCGCCGTGTTCGAAATGCCGAACACCAAGCCCGCGACCGATACCGAGGATGCGATCGCCGACAAGCTCGCCCGTGCCCGGGGGCGGATGTATTGCGACCACGCCTTCTATGTCGGCGCGACCGCGCGCAACGCGAACCACCTTGCCGAGCTGGAACGGCTGCCGGGGACGGCGGGCGTGAAGATCTTCATGGGATCGTCGACCGGCGACCTGCTGGTGTCGGAGGATGACGATCTGCTGCGCGTCCTGCGCTCGGGCCAGCGCCGGGTGGCGATCCATGCCGAGGACGAAATGCGGATGATCTCGCGCGAGGGCGAGCGGATCGGCGGCGATCCCGCCTCGCACCCCGTCTGGCGCGACGACGAAAGCGCGCTGCTCGCCACCCGCCGCATCCTGCGGCTGGCGCGCGAAGCCGGACGGCGGGTCCACGTCCTGCACGTCACCACGCCGGCCGAACTCGAAGTGCTTGGGCGCAACAAGGACATCGCCTCGTGCGAGGTCACGCCCCAGCACCTGACGCTGGCCGGCGAGGACGCCTATCCGCGTCTGGGCACCCATGCGCAGATGAACCCGCCGATCCGGTCGGGCGCGCATCGCGACGGGCTGTGGCACTGGCTGAACCAGGGCGTGCCCGACGTCATCGGTTCGGACCACGCTCCCCACACGATCGAGGAAAAGGCGAAGCGCTATCCCGCCTCGCCCAGCGGCATGCCCGGCGTACAGACGCTGCTGCCGCTGCTGCTCAATCATGTCGCCGAAGGGCGGCTGACGCTCGCCCGGCTGATCGACCTGACCAGTGCCGGGGCGCAGCGCATCTTCGGCCTCGCGGGCAAGGGCCGGATCGCATTCGGCTACGACGCCGACCTGACCGTCGTCGATCTGAAGCGCCGCTGGACGGTCGAGGAAAGCTGGCTCGCGTCGCGCGCCGGCTGGTCGCCCTTTACCGGCGACACGCTGACCGGCCGCCCGGTCGGCACGATCGTCCGCGGCCAAACCGCGATGTGGGAGGCGGAACTGATCGGCGAAGCGCAGGGCGCACCGATCCGGTTCGAATCCACCGCGTTCCGGCGGGACTGAGCGGCTAGGGCGTCACCCCGGCGAAAGCTGGGGTCTCGTTCGGCCGGAGCGTCGCGAGCAAAGCCCGCGGCGTCGGACGGCTTTCAGCCGCCGGCCGGGCTGGCGGGAGTCCGGCAGCTGCCGGCCCCGCTGCGCCTAGAACGGCAGCCACCGCTGCTTCTCGCTGAACCGCATATAACCGACATTGGCACCCAACCGCCAACCAACGCCCAACCGCACCGGGATCAACACCACATCCCCCCGCCGCAGATAGCTCGCCGAAAAGCCGCCGACGAAATAGGCGCGCCCCTCGGCCGCAGGGAACCGCCGGAACAATTCCTGGGAGTCATACAGGTTGTAGACCAGCACGAAGACCTTGGTCGCATCGCCGCCGACATCGAAGCCGACCGACGGCCCGGTCCAATAGACCTCGCGCTGCCCCTCGACCTTGTGGTTCATCACCCCCGAGCCATAGCGCAGCCCGACCACGAACGCACCCGCCGCCTCGCGCCCGGCGATGTAGGCGTTGGGCTTGCCCTGATCCTTCAGGATGTTCTCGATGATCCCCGCCAGCCCCGCCGCCCCGCGGCCGAACACGCCCTCGGCCGCACCGATCAGGTCGTCACGCTCGAACGTGTCGCTGGCCGCGGTCGTCGCCGTCGTGCTGGGCGCGCCCTCCTGCGCCGGCGGCGTCTGGGTCGGCGCGGGCTGATAGGCCGGCGGCACGTTCGAGCGCGGTGCCGGCACCGGATCGGGCGTCCGGGCGGGGGGCGGTGCCTGTTGCGGGGCCAGGTCGCCGTCGATCGCGTCGTTGGGGTCGACGGTGCGCACCTGTGCCTGCGCCGGCACCGCCAGCACCAGCAGCGGCGCCATCCACCCGATCAACCATTTCATGCCTCGGCTCCCCGCAATCTTGCCCGTTCCCGGCACGATAGGCGCCAAGCGCATGTCCCTGCAATGAACGCGCGTCCGTCCGGCATCGAATTACGGTCAATGTAGGGTGTTGATCGCCGCCCGATCCCCCGCTATAGGCCCGCTCTCCAAGCCGTAACGCGCGCTTGGGAGACGTGGGTGAGTGGCTGAAACCAGCGGTTTGCTAAACCGCCGTAGGGGGATTACTCCTACCGAGGGTTCGAATCCCTCCGTCTCCGCCAGCGGCAAGTTACAGCCTGTTCCACCGCGTCCCGCCGCCCTTGTCTTACGAGGGCCGGCGTTTCAGTTCGCGTGTCATGTCCTCCCATCCCGCTTTATCCAGTCGCAACAGGTGCGGGGGCACCGAGGGCCGCGAAACGTCCGGCGCTGGATGATCGCTGGTTCGGCATGGACAGGCCTGTCGCACCGCCGCAGCGGCGGGGGTGGACAGGCACGTGGACGCCGGGACGACGATCAGGGCAGAATGGTCCATTCCCACAGGCCCGCGCCGCGGTCGTCGGTTCGCAGGCGGAGGTAGCGCGCGGCGACCTGATGGCGGAGCGCGATCGGCGATCCGCTGGGCGATGCCATCGCCACGACGGGGCGCCACGTCCGCCCGTCGTCGGAGGCGTCGACCGCGAAGCGATAGGGCCGGGTTGCGAATTCCGGGCGGACGAGGGATCGCGCGATCCGGCGGCGGCGACCCAGGTCGGCGACGAGGGTGCCGGGGCCGTCCTTCGGCACGCGCCACAGCGTCGCGTAATTGTCGTCGGCGGCCCGCCCGCCCTCGCCGCTCGCGCGCCAGGCCAGTCCCTTCGTCCGGTGCGGCGCGAAGCCGGCGACCGGGCTGCCGTGCGTCGGCACCACCTTTGCGATCGTGCCGTCGGGGCGGATATCGAGCCGGTCGATCGCGATCTGGCGCAGCACGGCGTCGCCCACCTGCGGCCATGGCAGCGCCTGGCGGTGGTAGAGGATATAGTCCTGCCCGCGCGAGCGGAACACGGCGTGGTGGCCGGGACTGACGACGTCGCGGTCGCGGTGCGTTTCCAGGATCGGGCTGGTCGCGGCTTCCTCGAACGGGCCGAAGGGCGTCGCGCCGACCGCATAGCGGACCTTGTACGTGTCCTTCGTCGTGTTGCCGTCGCTGTAGGTCAGCAGATAGCGCCCGCCGGCCTTCACCATGAACGGCGCCTCGAAATAGCCACGCGGGGTGACGTCGCGCGGGACGCCGTCGAAGGTGACCATGTCGGGCTTCAGCCGGACGACGAAGCAATGCCCGTTCACCCAGTTCAGCCCCGATCCCCAGTAGAGATAGGCGCGACCGTCGTCGTCGACGAACGCCTCGGCATCGATCATGTGATAGGCGCGGTCGAAGTCGCGACCGATCAGCGGCTTGCCGCCGTTGGCGTCGCGCCATGGCCCCGCCGGGGAGGGCGCGGTGCCGACCCACACTTCGCTGCCGACCGACACGTACATGTACCAGCGGCCATCGCGCGCCTTGACCACCGACGGCGCCCAGACCTTCGCATCGCCCGACGTGGGGCTGGTCGCGGCCGCCTTCGTCGGCCAGTCGGGGGTCGAGAAGCGCCAGTCGCGGCCATCGTCCGACGTCCACAGCCCCAGCCGGTCGTCGCCCCATGGATCGATCGTCGCGAAGATGTACCAGCGACCGCCATCGCGGACGATCGACGGGTCGGCGAAATAGCCCGGCAGCACCGGGTTGCCCGCCCCGGGCGCATCCCAGCGCACGGGCGCATCCGCCGCCACTGCGGTCCCGCCGAGCAGGACGGCGGCCAGCAGGATCGTGCGCCGGCGCATCACTCCGCCCCCGTCGCGCGTGCCGCACGGGCCTTGCCGGGCGTCGTGCCGTCGCCGGAGAACGGCGTCAGGCGGAAGGCGACGCGGGTAGGAGCCAGCGTGGTCCGGTATTGCGGCAGCGGCTTGCCGAACTCGCTCCACTGGGTATCGCCGCCGACGCCCCATTGCGCGGAATCGACCAGCATCGTGACCTGGCCATGGGGTACGACATCGGTCGACTTCCACGTCCCCGGCGTGTGCCGGTCGAGGTCTGCATAGGGGAAGGCGAGCGCATTCATCATCAGCGGCTGGTCGCCCTGGACGCGCAAGCCCCGCCCGGCACCCGACAGTTCCATCCAGCGCACATCGACCTTGTTTCCGGTTTCCTGCGGGCGGATGAAGTCGTGGTTCTGCTCGGCGATCGCCCCGCGCCACAACCCGATCGGGGCGGAAGTTCTGCGGTCGACATAGCTTTCGTGCGGCCCGCGGCCATACCATTCGACGCTCGTCACATCGGTCGGCATCGCGAAGGCGAAACCGACGCGGAACGGCGGTGGCAGGTCGGCCTTCACGGGGGTCAACACGCCGTCGACCGCGACCGATCCGTCGCCCGCCATGGCATAGCGCGTCTCGAACCTGGCCGCGCCATCGCCCAGATCATAGCCGATGGTGACGGCGCCGCGATCCGCCTTGACCGACGTGACGGTGCGCGCGTCGCTCATCGCCTTCCACATGGCGAGCTGCTTGTCAGTGCCGATGCCGATGTCGTTGTCGGTCACCGCGCGCCAGAAATGCGGCGCGCCCCCGGTCACGAGATCGCGACCGTCCTTGGCATAGCGGCGGACGAGCCCGGTCCTGCGATCGACCTCCAGCACCGCGCCGCCGGCGCTGAGCGTGATCGCGCCGCGCGCCTCGCCGATCGTGGCGACGCCGCTCGAGGCGGGTGGGGCGGGCGGAGCGCCGGCCAGCGCGAACTGTTCGAACCCGACGATCGTCCCGCCGGGCACGAGCGGCACCGCGCCCGCCTTCGACGTGACCGTCACCGTCACGAAATACTCGGCGCCGTCGCGGCGCCGAACGCTCGCGAGCGGCAGCGTGATCGCCTCGGCGCCGCGCGCCGGGGTGGTGAGATCGGGCAGCCTGCCCGACGCGACCGGCACGCCGTCCTCGATCACCTCCCATGCAAGGGCGAAGCCCGACAGGTCGCGGAAATCGTGGCGGTTGCGCACCGTCACGCGCCCCGTGGCGGGGTCGAAGCCGTCGAACTGAACGGGGCTGTAGACCTTGCGCAGTTCGTACAGCTGCGGATTGGGCGTGCGGTCGGACTGGAGCAGGCCGTCGCCGAACTCGATATCCCCGCCCGGATTGGGACCATATTCGCCGCCGTCACCCCAGTACCGCCGCCCGTCCCTGGTGTAGCGGTACATCGACTGGTCGACCCAGTCCCAGGCGAACCCGCCCTGCAGCTTGTCGGGATACGCGTAGATCGTGTCCCAATATTCCTTCAGGTTGCCGCCCGACTGGCCCATCATATGGCCGTATTCGCACTGGATCATCGGCTGCCGGAAGGTCCAGTTGACGGCATAGTCGGCCATCTTCACCGCCGGGTCGTACATCGGCGCATAGATGTCGGCGAACCAGTTGGGCCGATGATCGTGGACGCCGTCCCAGGTGCCCCAGCCGAGGTAGCTGACCAGGCGTCCCGGATCGCGCCGTTTCGCCGCGGCGGCCGCGGCTTCGAAATTGGGCCCGATCCCCGCCTCGTTGCCCAGCGACCAGAAGATCACCGATGGATGGTTCTTGTCGCGTTCGAGCATGTTGACGACGCGGCTGACGTGCGCGTCGCGCCATGCGGGATCGAAGCCGATCTGGAGCTTCGCGCGCTCGTCGGGATGCTTGTTCGCATAGTCCATATATGCGTGGCTCTCGATGTTCGCCTCGTCCATGACATACAGGCCGTATCGGTCGGCGAGCTCGTAGAGATATGGGTCGTTGGGATAATGCGAGGTGCGGATCGCGTTGATGTTGTTGCGCTTCATCAACTGGACGTCGCGCTCCATCGAGGCGCGGCTGACGACGTGGAACGTCTCGGGATCATGCTCGTGGCGGTTGACGCCGCGGATGGTGATCGGCTTGCCGTTGACGCTGACCAGGCCGTTGCGGATCGCGACGGTGCGAAAGCCGATCGACCGCGCGGTCGACTGGAGCACGCGCCCCTTCGCGTCGACCAGTTCGGTCACGAGGGTGTAGAGGTCGGGCGTCTCAGCGGTCCAGGCGCGCACGCCGGGTACGGTGCCCGCCAGCGTCACGGTCCGATCACCCTTGCCGGCCGCGACGGGGGCACTGCGCTCGACGATCGCACGATCGCCGTCGAGCAGGACCAGCCGCGCGGTCGTCGCCGCACCCGGCGTCACGACGAGGTCGACCGACAGGCGCCCGTCGCGAAAATCGTCGTCCAGCCCGGCATGGACGAAGGTGTCCCGCACCCGCGTCGCGGGCGCCGCCACCAGATACACCGATCGCTCGATGCCCGATACGCGCCAGAAGTCCTGATCCTCCAGATAGCTGCCGTCGGACCAGCGGATCACCTGAATCGCGACCGTGTTGCGGCCCGGCTTCACGAACCGGGTGACGTCGAATTCGCTCGGCAGCTTCGAATCCTCGGAATAGCCGACCCGCCCGCCATTGACCCAGACATAATAGGCGGAACCCGCGGCGCCGATGTGCAGGATCACGTCCTGGCCCGACCAGCCCGCCGGTAGGTCGACGTCGCGGCGATACGACCCCACCGGGTTGGTCGCATGCGGGATCAGCGGACGGCTGGCGGGAAAGGGATAGGTGATGTTGTTGTAGCGCGCCTGATCATAGCCCTCGGCTTGCCAGTCGGCGGGCACCTTGATGCTCTTCCAGCCGGAAACGTCATAGTCCGGACGCTCGAACCCGGTCGGCACCTGCTCGGCGCCGGGAGAGAAGGCGAACTTCCACTGGCCGTCGAGCGAAAGATAGCGCGCGGACGCGGCGGGATCGTTCGCGATCGCGATCGCGCGCGTCTCGAACGGAAAGCCGGTGGCGGCGGCGGGCATCTTGCCGCGCGCGAAGATGGCGGGGTTCTCCCAGTCCGGACGGGTCGCATCGATCTGCACGGGATCGACGCGCGGCGCAGTATCCTGCGCTGCCGCCATGCTCGTCATCGCCAGCGCCATCGCCGCCGTCCCCATTTTCAGCATCGTGCGCATCGCGGCATTCCCTCTCGATCGTATCGGTGTTGTCATGCGCGTGCGGCGCAGTGTCGCGCGATGAACGCATCATGATCGGGCATCTGCGCGGCGGCGGCGGCGACGACCGCACCGATGCGCTGCAACCGCGCCGCCGCCTCGTCCAGCGGCATCGTCTCGGCCAGCGGATCGTGGCCCGCGGCGGTCAGCCCCTGTCCGTGCATCACCGCGAGCCAGCTCGTCTTGGTGAACGTTCGTCGCCCTCGCGGTAAACCCGCCCCGTGCGTGCATAGATCGCCAGCCGCTCGGCCAGCGTGTCCGGGATCGGTCGCTCGGCCTGTTCGCGCCAATAGGCCGTGTCGCGGCGGTCGCTGGCGTGGAAATGGAGGATGACGAAGTCGCGCACCTGGTCAAATTCCGCGGCCATGAGCCGGTTGTACCGCGCGGTGTCGGCGGGATCGCAGGCGCGCGTCGGCAGCATCTCCAGAAGCCGCGCGATGCCCGCCTGGATCAGATGGATCGAGGTGGATTCGAGCGGCTCGAGAAAGCCGCCAGACAGTCCGAGCGCCACGCAATTGCCGATCCAGAAACGGTCGCGTCGTCCCGTGCGGAAGCGAAGCGACCGGGGATCCGCCAACGGCGCGCCGTCCAGCGACGCGAGCAGCGCCGCCGTCGCCTCGTCCTCCGACAGGTGACTGCTGGCGTAGACGTAGCCGTCGCCGGTGCTGGAGCGGGATGCGCCACTGCCATCCCGCCGCCCGCGCGGTCGATCGGGTGTAGGGCGTGGGTGGCCCGACATTGGCGGTCGGCACCGCGACCGCACGGTCGTTGGGCAGCCAGTGGCTCCAGTCCTCGAACGCCGCGCCCAGCGCGAGCTGGTCGGCGTCGTTGCGCTGGATCGCATCGGCGATGAACGGCGTCGTGTAATTGGCCGGATTGGTCAGCAGCGCCTTGTCGCGCACGTCCCACGTGGGCTTGCGGCCGCGCAGGTCGAAATCGATGATCGACGGGCGCGGCGAGCTGGCGTTGTTCTGGCCCGATGCGCTGAACAGCGACAGGACGTGGCCGTTGCGGTCGGCGTTGTAATAGCTTTTCAGATACTGCGCGTCGAAATGCACCTTGGTCCGCTCGGTCGGCTCCCAGTCGGCGCCCAGCGTGATGTTCTGGCTCTGGCTCCACAGTTCCTGGTCGAACCGGCCGGTCTCGAAATTCTGGCGGCGCAGTGCGCCCGACGTCGCATAGCCCTCGTCGTTGAACGTGAACGCCGCGCCCGGCAGCGGATCGGAATTGCTGCCGCCGTTGACGGTGTAGTAATAGGCACCCGTCCGGTTGAACCAGAATTTGGCGAGCTGATACTGGCCGGTGACCAGCAGGTTGTCGGCCGCCTGCCACTGGGCCGCGGCGGCGATGCCCAGCCGCTTGCGATCGCCGGTGTCGTCATACACCTGGAACCCCATCGGCGCCTTGGCATTGGCGGGCGCGCCGGTGACCGACCCGGCGGGGATCGGCTGCGACGCGTTCACGATCAGGCAGTCCTGGCGATAGTTGCTCTTGGAATAGACCGCGTTCACCAGCACGCCGATCTCACCGATGCCGGTTTCGAACCGGTTGCTGTACAGGCCCGACGCCGCATAGCCGAACTTGCCGACCCGGTCGTAATAGTTGCCGCGCGCGGTCAGGCTAAAGACCTGGCCGGGCGAATCGAACGGTCGCCGCGTACGCAGGTTGACCGCGGCACCGACGCCGCCCTCGATGATGTTGGCCGGCGCGTTCTTGTATACGTCGATGCCCGCAAGCAGTTCGGGCGGGATCCCTTCGAGATCGAAGGCGCGGCCACCCGAGGCGGAATAGACGGCGCGTCCGTCGAGAAAATTCTGCACCTGGGTCAGGCCGCGGACCGTGATCGCAGGCGATGTGCGGTGATCGAAGTCGGTGGCGCCTTCACCGTAGCGTCGCTGGATCTGGACGCCCGTGATGCGCTGGAGCGCCTCGGTGGTGTTGGCGTCCGGGAGTTTGCCGATATCCTGCACACTGACCGAGTCGACGATCTGGTCCGCATTGCACTTGATCGCCTGTGCGGTGCGCAAAGATTCTCGGACGCCCGTCACGACGATATCGTCGCCGGCATCCGGGACGGGAGCCGCGACGGGAGCCGCCGGCTCCGCAGCGGTCTGCGCCATCGCGTCGTTCGGCGTGCCCGCGATCGCGATGATCGACGCGCCGGCCAGCAATACACCCTTCACCATTCCTCATCCGCTCAGTTGAAGCTTATTACGAACTTTGTCCGACTATTATGGCCAGCTTATCTGCCAAACAATATAAATCATATAATTGGTCCAGTTCGCGACAGATTGCGTCAGCACAGTCTGCAAGCTGTTGTAGAAGGTGGATATTTCACAACCTCCCCCGTAGAAGTAGGAACCTGCACACGGCGTTTTCGGCGCATGTCGTACCGTTGGTGCCGGGATCGGGGCGGAACGGATCATGCATTTCCCTGACCTTTCTGCGCACGGTCCGATCCGGAGAATCTCGTCGCCGGGTCCGATTCGCCGCGTGTCCGCGCGCGGCGACGCATGGGCCGACCGTGCGGGAATCCGGTGCCGACGGCGGACTCTCGACCGGCGCGGGGGCTTGGCAGAACGGTTGGAAAGCGCCTACCCCCTTGGCGGACGTACCGCGAGCGCGGCCAAAAGGTCCGACAAATACGGGGCCGAAATCGGCTGCCGACAGCATCGGTCTTTGCCTGACTATGGCCCGTCCCGGCGGGCGCGATGGCAATCCGCCGATCCGCGCGGCGACGTCAGGCGACAGGCGCCGCCTCGCGGTCGGCCAGCATCCGCACCTCATAGACCACCGTCGGGTGTCGATCGGCCGTGATCGATACCGACGCGCGCGGGCGACCCTGCCCGCCCGCGGACGGGATCGCATAGTCCAGCAGGGCATATCGCTCGCCCTCGCGAACGTGGCGCGCCACCTGCGCCACCGGTTGGCCATCGACGGTGATCGCCATCGGCCGATCGGCGTCTTCGGCGACCACGGTCACCCGCAGCACCGCCGGGCCGTCGCGGCGCGTCATTTCGAATTCGATGCGATCCCCGAGCCGCAGCCGCCGCCCGGGGCGACCGGCCCAGTTCACCACCTCGCTCCTCGTCGCGGTGAAGCCGTGGTCGCGCTCGGGCTGCATTTCGCCCAGGTGGAAGACGTCGATGGTCCGCCGCGCCAGCACCCTGGCCTCTTCCGCGCGGGCGAGATAGCCGTCGCGGGCCGTGGCCCAGCCGGTCGGGGAGAAGGTCGGAAAATAGACCGCAGTGCGCCGGTCGTGCTGGGCGAAGAAGGGCCGGAGCGACAGCCCCTCGCCGAGCGCCCCCTTCGCCCGAAAGAGAGCCGGTCCGACCGGGGTGATCGCGGCGGTCGTGGCGCCGGTGGCGACCAGCGCGGGACCGATGCCGTCGAAGGGGGCGTCCGCGGCACCCAGGTCCGCCGCCAGCACCAGCGGCCCGTGCAGGAACGCCACCGTAGCGGGATCGTCGGGCAGCGGTTCGGCGGTCACGCGCATCGGCAGGCTGATCGCGATCCGGTCCCCCGACGTCCAGCGACGGTCGAGCATCGCATAGCCGCGCTCCGCGACGACCGCGACGGGGCGGTCGTTGATCGCCACACTCGCACCCTTCGCCCAGCCGGGCAGCCGCAGCGCGATGCGCTGTACGCGACGCGGCGCGCGGCGGACGGTGAGCGTCGCGCGCCCTTCCAGCGGCATGGCGGTATCGAGATCCAGCGAGAGTTCCCGATCCGGCCAGTCGAGCCGGCTGGGGATGTACAGGTTGACGTAGAGCGTCCCGCCGGCGACCGCCGCATCGTGCCAGAAGATCGAGTCGGCATGCTTGGCATGGCTTTCCATCCCCGACCCGACGCAACACCAGAAACTGTCCTCGGGTGAGGAGTGGCTTCGCCGCGCGCCGCTGGCCAGGGGCATGAAATAGACGAACTGGCCGGTATCGGGCCGCTGGTGCGCGAGAATGTGGTTGAGCTGGACGCGCTCGTAATAATCGAACCACCGGGCATCGGGCCGCCACCCGTACAGATGCCGGGTCAGCTTCATCATGTTGTAGCTGTTGCACGCCTCGCACGTCGCCTCGGTCACGCGCGCGGCCAGCTTGTCGGGGGCGCCGAAATGCTCGCGTTCCGAATTGCCGCCGATGACGTAGCTGTGGTGGCCAGTCACCCGGGCGTGGAAGAACCGCGCCGCCGCGGCGTGGTCCGCGCGGCCGGTCAGCTCGTGCAGGCGGGCGAGCCCGATGACCTTCGGAATCTGGGTATTGGCGTGGAGCCCCTCGAGCCGGTCGACACCGGCGGTGAGGGGATCGAGCACCGCCTTGTGACGGATCTTCTCGGCAAGCCGCAGCCAGCGCGGATTGCCCGTGATCGCGTGAAGTTCCGCGAAACTCTCGTTGAGGCCGCCATGCTCGGCGCGCAGCACCTGCTGCATCTGCGCGTCGGTCAGCGGTTCCAGCACCCCTGCGAGATAGGTGGCCATGGCAAGCAGCACGGGCATCGCGCGCGGGTTGCGCGCCAGCAGGTGCGCGTCGGTCAGCCCGGCCTGGACCTTGTGCCAGGTGTACAGCGGCACCCAGCCGCCGTTGAGGTCGAAACCCATGGTGCGGATGTCGCCGCGGCGCACTTCCTCGAACACGATCTTGCCGTCGACCGTCTTGCCGTCGCGCTCGACGGTCGTGCCGCCGATATACCCGTCGCCGTGCGCGGCCTGAATGCGCGACAGCTGCGCCAACGCATGATCCAGGCGCGCCGCGATCGCGCGATCGCCGGTATTGGCGACGACGAGCGAGCAGGCGGACAACCAGTGACCCAGGCTGTGCCCGGCGATCCCCTGAGCCTCCCAGCCGCCATAGACGGGTTCGGGGGCGGGCATCCCGGCGGAGACGTAGAAGTTGTGGAGCAGACGATCGGGGTCGAGCGACAGCAGATAGCGACGATTGGCGTCGAAGGCGTCCGCAAACGGGGACGGTTTCAGCCGCACATGCCGCATCGGGACCGGCGCCGCGCGGAGGCCGACCGAAGGCCCCGTCGCCGCGACGACCGGCCGGGCGAGGAGGAGGGCGGCGCTGCCCGCCAGCAGTTCGCGTCGGGTCGGTCGCATGGTCTTCACCCCTTTGCCGCGACCGGCTTCGCCGACGGGATCGACGTGAAGAAACAGGCGATGAACAGCACGCTCTCGATCGGCGTCGTCTGCGTGTAGTTGCGGTCGAACACGTTTCGCGGGTGCGGCAGCAGCGTGTTGTCGATGGCGGTGATGCCGCTCCACACGAAGAACAGGCTGGCGAGCAGCGTCAGCGCCTTGCCGTAGCCTTCTGTCATGGCCGGCGTTCCAGCTGGCGCCGTTGAACCGATCGAACCCGCCATTCCACTCTCCGCGCAATTCGTGGTCCGGCGATCGATGCCGCCGTTTGCCACCCGGTAATATGTCTGACTATATCGCGCCCATATTGCGGTCAATGCGCAAGCCACGGGGGTGGGCCGCCGGGAGGGTTGCGGTCGATCCGGTACATCCTCGGGGCCGCTGCTTGCGCTGCCATCGTCGGCGCAGGCCGCTCCTGCCTGTACGGCGCTGATGGCGTCAGCGCGCGGATCATGACGCTCGGCGCGACGCTGCAATCGTTCAGGGACCCCGATCGGGACGGCGAATTCCCCGACATCCCGCTCGGCCATGATGAAGCCGCCAGTTGCGTAACCAGACCCAATTTTCGGGGGCAGACGGTTGGCGTTATGCCAGCCGGATCGCGGGCGGCAGGGTCGAGATCTATGGCAAGAGCCATCCATTGCCGTTCAACGACAAGACGAATTCGCTGCACGCGGGGCTAAGGGCTTCGACAGATATGTCTGGCGCATCACCGAAGTGAAATCCGGGCCGCAGGCCGGCGGGCGATCAGGGACATCACGGAACGCTTGAGGTCACCGTCACCTACAGTCTCGACGACATGGGCGCCCTGAGAACCCGACCCATACTTCGAGTTCGGCGATGCGGCGGGTCATGCGCCTGATGGAAGCGATGATGAGCCATGCCCCGGAAGAAGCGACGGATGCCTCCCAGTCCTTGGCGAGACACCGGCATCGGTTGAGCCATGCGATGGTGCGCTCGACGACCCAGCGCCGGGGCAGGACGACGAAGCGGCGGGCATCGGAACGCCGGACGATCTCGATGACGAGATGGTCGGTATGCGCGATGGCAGTGGCCAGTTTGGGCCCGGCATAGCTGCCATCGGCGAAGAAGCGGTCGAGCGCAGGGCAGGCTTCGCGACAGCGTCGATGCTGCCACTGGCAGTCGGGACCAAGGTTAGAAGGGCCCGTACGCCGCTTAGCAGGATTAGCCGGTTCTGGCTCGCAATAGATTGGCAAGACTTGGGCCGGGCCTGTCCTCGTTTATTGCTGGCAGGATTGGCGCTGCCATGATGCACTGATTCTGCGGCATGCCGGGTCTTGGCAGAGCCGCATGCGCGGTGGCGCCGGTATGCAGCAGCCGGCCCATGTCGACATCGACGTGGCCAGGCATCATCCGGATGTTGCCTTCCGGCTATGCCTTTAATCGACAGTGTAGAACCGCTGCCCGGCGCGGGCAAAGCGACCCCGTGCCGGAAAAGCTTTCATGCACCAGTGTACGCCAGCAGGCGATCACGCACGATCCTTTCCGCTTCCTCCACGATCCGCGTCACCATCTCGGCGATGGTCGGGATGTCGTGGATCAGGCCGACGACCATGCCGCAACTCCACGCGCCGGCATCCATGTCGCCGTTCTTCATGACCTTGGGATAGACGCCGACCACCTCGTCCATGATGTCGGGGAAGGTGATCGACGAACCCAACTCGCGTTCCTTGTCGAGCAACCGGTCGACCCCTGCGTTCTTCAGCACGCGTTCGGTATTGCGCAGCGGGCGCATCACCAGTCGTGTGTCCAGTTCGTTCGCCGCAAGGATCGCGTCCTTGACGTTCTGGTGGACGGGCGCGTCCTGCGTCGCGACGAAGCGCGTGCCCAGATTGATCCCGTCCGCGCCCAGCGCGAGTGCGGCGACCAGCGAACGCCCGTCGGCCATCCCGCCCGACGCGATGAAGGGAATCTTCAGTTCGTCCGCCGCGCGGGGCAGCAGGATCATGTTGGGGACGTCGTCCTCGCCCGGATGACCGCCGCATTCGAACCCGTCGACGCTGACCGCGTCGCAGCCGATCGCCTCCGCTTTCAGCGCGTGGCGGACCGAGGTGCATTTGTGGATCACCTTGATGCCCGCCGCGTGCAGCGGGGGCAGGACCGCGGCGGGGTTGTTGCCGGCCGTCTCGACGATCTTGACCCCGCCTTCGATGATGGCGCGGACATAGCCGGGATAGTCGACCTCGCGCGCCACCGGCAGGAAGGTCAGGTTCACGCCGAACGGCTTGTCGGTCATCGTCCGGCAGCGCGCGATCTCGGCGGCGAGCGCCTCGGCACCGGGCTGGGTCAGCGCGGTGATGATGCCCAGCCCGCCGGCGTTCGAGACGGCGGCGGCGAGTTCGGCATAGCCGACCATGTGCATCCCGCCCTGGACGATCGGATGCTCGATGCCGAACAACTCGGTGATCCTGGTGCGCATGAAAGTTACTCCGGGTGCGGTTCGCCCGTCGACACCGGGATGCCGACGGGAAAGCCAGGTCAGGCGAACTGAGTGAAGTCGGGCGCGCGGCGCTGGACGAAGGCCATGAACGCCTCCTTGGCTTCGGGGCTTTGCAGGCGCTCGAGGAATTCCTTGCTCTCGACGTTCATGTGCGCCGTGATCGCCGCGGCGTCGCGCATCAGGCGCTTGGTCGCGCGGATCGCGCCGAGCGGCTGTGCGGCGATGCGGGCCGCCGCGCTTTCGATCGCGCCGACCAGGTCGGCGACGGGCACGACCGCGCTCGCCAGCCCCAGCGCGACGGCGTCGCGCGCCGCGACCGCCTCGCCCAGCGCCAGCATCGAGAACGCGCGCAGATGGCCGACCCGGGCGGGCAGCAGCAGGCTCGACGCGGCCTCGGGCACCAGCCCCAGGCTGACGAACGGCGTGGTCAGCTTCGCGTCGTCGGCGAGGATGACGTGGTCGCAGTGGAGCAGCATCGTCGTGCCGACGCCCACCGCGCGGCCCTGCACCGCGGCGATCAGCGGCTTGTCGTTCTCGGCGATCGCGCGGATGAAGCGGCCGACGTTGCGCGGGCCGTAGCCGGGCCTGGCGGACGCGAAGTCGGCCAAGTCGTTGCCCGCGGTGAAGATATCGCCTTCGCCGCGGATCGCGATGACCCGCACCGCCGTGTCGGCCTGCGCCGCGCCGATCTCGTCGGCAAGCACGCCGTACATCGCGTCGGTCAGCGCGTTCTTCTTGTCCGGGCGGTTCATCAGCAGCGTCAGGACGCCATCGGCCTTCGTCACCGTCACATGGTCGGTCATCGTCACTTCTCCCTGGAAAATCTGGTGCCGGCCGCCTCCAGCCAGCGCGCGACGATCGTGAGTTCGGCGTCGTCGAAGCCTTCGCACAGGCGGTCGTTCAGCAATTTCGCCGACCGCGCCGCCTCGATCCGCAGCGCGCGACCGGCATCGGTCAGCGTGATGTTCCATGCCCGGCCATCCGCCGGGTCCGGGCGGCGCTCGACCAGCCCGTCGCGCGCCATGCGGTCGAGCAGTCCCGACAGCGCCGGCGCGCCCAGGCCCAGGCTGGTGCCGAGACGCTTCATCGGCACGCCGTCGCCGGTCGGCGGCAACGCCATCAGCAGGCCGGCGCGCGCCGCGGTGCTGCCATCGACATCGCCCTGGATCGCCGCCTGTACCCGGCGTTGCGCCAGCGTCAGCAGATAGACGAAGCGCGGTCGCCGCCCCGTTCCGTCCTTGCCTGTCCCGCCATACGCCATCGTTCGCTGCCAACTCGAATCATGTTCGTATGCGAAGTATATAGTTCGCGAGCGAAATACAATTATGATCTTTCGCGAATGCGCCGGTGACACCGCGCGACAGCGCCGCGGGATCGGCTCCCGTTCATCGAATCGCTGCTATCGGGACCGAACCAGGGGGCGAAGAGAGCGTTTACGCCCCGGAGTTCTGGCAGGAGGTTTCATGAAGGCGCTTTTCGTTCTGGTTCCCGCACTCGCGCTCGCCGGCATGGCGGCCCCGGCGACCGCCGCTCCGCAACAGCGCGGCACGCAGGCGCAGCGTGCCGACAATGCGCGCCAGTCCGCCGCCCTGCGTGCGCGGATCGGTCAGGTCGAGGCCCGGATCGCCCAGGCCGAGCAGACCCGCGCGATCGATCGCACGCAAGCCACCCTCCTGCGCCGCGACGTCGCACGGACTCGACAGGACCTGACCCGCCTGTCGCGCAGGCAGGGCTTCGTCAGTCCCGCCGAACTCGCCTCGTTCAACCGTACGCTCGGCGGCATCGATGTCGTACTCGACAATCGCGGTGTCGCGCGCAGCCTGGCCGGGGACGTGCCGAACCACCACGGTCACGGCCATGCCGGTGGCCGCGATCCGCGGCAGGACTTCACCGACCGCGGTTTTCCGACGGCGGAGCGGCATTACGGCAACGACGCGCTGCCAAGCGCCGAGGTGACGGCCTTCCAGCGCACCGACGCCCGCCTGCGCTATCGCAACGCCCGTATCGAGCGCGACGGCAACGGCTGCGCGGTCTACGAAGGCACCGCGCGCGACGGGAAGGTTCGCCGGGAACGCCTGCTGTCGCCGTCGGGTCAGCCGATCTGCACGCGGCGCTGACCCGACCCCGGGGATGATGATGGGTGGTGCAGTATCCTCTTTCAACCGATGAAACTGGATGGATGGTTGATGGTTAACCGGTAGAAACGGAGAAGAAAATGAAAGTGTTTTTCGCCGCGATCGCCCTGACGTTTGTAGCATCACCCGTTCTCGCCGACACGCCGGGCGCCAACTGGCTTCCATCCGGCAAGGTCGGTGCCGCCATCGCCAAACAGGGATACCAGATGACCAAGGTCGAAGCCGACGACGGTCACTGGGAAGGCGAGATGACGAAGAATGGACGGCTGTATGAATTTCACGCGGACCCTCGCACCGGCAAGCTAATGAGCGTGAAGCCCAAGCATCGGGGTCACGACTAATCCCGACAGGGCGATCCTGCGACGGTAACACGTGGGACCGTGACGTTACGATGATCCGCTCTCCGGCGTGACGAAGGTCGTCGCGACGCCGGAGAGCGGTGATTTTCAGCCGTCGAGTCCCTCGACGATCATCGAGCGATAGTCGGCGCCCAGAAAGCGATGCTTCAACGCCACCTGATGTTCGGGGCTGTCGTAGAAGGCGCGCGCCGCCTCCATGGTGTCGAACCACGCGATGACGACGCCTTCGGGCGCGGCGCCCTCCAGCGGATGGAGCGCACCATAGGCGGCCACCACGGTCGCCCCGGACGTCGCCAGCAGCGGCGTCACCAGATCGGCATAGAATTTCAGTTCCTCCGCATCGCGGGCGCGCTTACGGATGAAGATGGCATACGCACTCATCGTCTCCATCACAGGTGGGTCGGGTGTTGGTCGCTCAATGCTCAATGACGACCTTGCCGAACACCTGGCGGCGGCCGAGATGCTCGATCGCGGCGCGCGCGTCGTCGAAGCTAAAGCGGCGGTCGATCATCGGCTTCAGGCCGGTGCGCTCGACGAAGCGGACCAGGTCCTCCAGGTCGCGGCGGCTGCCGGTGGTGATGCCCTGAAACCGCGCATAGCTGAGGAACATCGACAGATAGTCGACGCCGCCCTCGAACCCGCCGAGCACACCGACCATCGACACCTGACCGCCCGCCGCGACCGCCTTGAGCGACTGGGAAAAGGTCGCCGCGCCGACCGTGTCCACGACGCGGTCCACGCCGTGTTCGGTCATCGCGCGCGCCATCGCGCCCCATTCCGGATCGGTGTCGTGACGGATGACCTCGTCGGCCCCCAGTGCGTGCAGCCGGTCCGCCTTGTCCGTGCTCGACGTGGTGGCAATGACGCGCGCGCCGAGCGCCTTGGCGATCTGTACCGCGAAGATCGAAACACCGCCGGTCCCCTGCGTCAGCACGATGTCGCCGGCGCGCACACCGGCCAGCGCGGTCCAGGCGGTGACGCCCGAACAGACCAGCGCGGCGGCCTGTTCGAACGACAGTCCGTCGGGCGCGCGGACCACGGTTTCAGCACCGACGACCTTGTATTCGGTCAGCCAGCCATCGACGTTGAGCGAGTATTGTGCGGCCGCACTGACACCGTTGAAACCGCCGCCGAACCATTCGGGGAAGAAGCTGTTGATGACGCGGTCGCCGGGTGCGAAGCGGGTGACGCCGGGGCCGACAGCCTCGATCTCTCCCGCCGCGTCAGACAGCGGCACGACGTCGGGCTTGACGGGGGCGGGGATCATGCCGGTCAGCAGCGCGAGGTCGCGGAAGTTGAGCGCGGTGGCGCGGACCCGGATCAGCACCTGTCCCGGACCGGGGACGGGCACCGCTTCATCTACGATCTTCAGGTCGTCGAGCGAGCCGGCCTTGGTCATTCTGTAGGTACGCATGGTTTGTCTCCTGTCTTGCTGATCGACAGATAGGCGGACCGGGCGATACGGATAATAGCTCAAAGGCTTTGATTCCTGACCGATCGTCCAGCACGATGCGCCATGGACCTCTTCGATGACGTCGTGAGCGCGATGAGCGTGGCCAGTTCGCTCTATGTCCGGGTCCGGCTAAGCGCGCCGTGGGGCGTCGCGTTCGACACCGGCTATCAGGCGCGGCTGATGATGGTGGCGGACGGTGAGGGCTGGCTGCTGAAGGCCGGCGACGCGCCGCTCCGCGTGGCCGAGGGCGACTGCCTCATCATCAAGGAGGGCACGCGCTTCGCGATGGCGGATGCGCCCGACAGCCGCATCGTCGATTGCGCCGAACTGTTCGTACACCTGCCCGGCTTCTCGGCGGAAACGGGGTTCACCACCATCCCTGACCGCACCGTCCGTCACGGCGGGGAGGGCGCGGTGATGGAGATCGTGTCGGCACGGCTGTCGTTCGATCCGGTCGCGGCCGAACCGCTGCTGGCGGTGCTGCCCGACCTGCTCCACGTCCGGCTGGGCGACGATCATCTGCCGCTGCTGGAGACGACGCTGCGGCTGATCGGGCTGGAGAGTCTGGGCGACGGGCTGGGCGCCGATCTGGCGGTCGAGCGGCTGACCGACGTGCTGTTCATCCAGGCGATCCGCGCATGGGCGGCGGCGGACGGGTCACAGGCCGGGGGCTGGCTCGCCGCGTTGCGCCACCGCTCGCTCGCCCGCGTGATCCGGCAGGTCCATGCCGACATCGCGCGCGACTGGACGGTCGAGGACATGGCCGAGGTGGCGGGCGTCTCGCGCTCGACCTTCGCGCAGCATTTCCGCGCGGTGCTGGGCGAAACGCCGCTGAACTACGTCACGCGGTGGCGGATGTACCGCGCCAAGATCCTGACGCGCAAAGGTGCTGCACTGGCGGAGGTCGCCGTCCGGGTCGGATACGACTCCGACACCGCGCTCAGCCGTGCGTTCCGCCGGATGGAGGGGCTGGCCCCCGGCGAATGGCGGCGCACCATCGGCGGTCAGGTCGCGGGCGTACCGATCGCCGCCTAACCGGTCGATGCGAGAATGAAGGCCGCGGCCTCGTCCAGCGCGCGCTCCGCCTCGGGGATCGGCGCGGCCAGCCAGACGTGGAACATGCCGGGATATTCCGACAGGCGCAGATCGGTGCCGCTCGCCCGCGCACTCGTCGCGAGGCGTCGCGCGTCGGACACCAGGATATCGTCGGTCCCCGCCAGCACGAGCATCGCGGGCAGGCCCGCGAGCGACCCGAACAGCGGGCTGATGACGGGATCGTTGGTCCGGCGCGCGCCAGCCCATGAGAAGCCCGCGTCGCGCAACCGGTCGATCGACAGGATATGGTCGCGCTTCGCGATCTCGGTCTGTGCGGGATCGCTGACGGTGGCGTCCGCCCAGGGCGAGATGAGGACGAGCCGCGCGGGCAGCGGCGTGCCGCGGTCGCGCCACCGCTGGCACAGCGACAACGCGATCCCGCCGCCCGCCGAATCGCCCGCGATGACGACGTTCTGCGCGCCGACCGCGGCGACCATCTCGGCATAGAGTGCGTCGATCATCGCGAAGGCCGGTTGCCAGTCGTGCTCCGGCGCCAGCGGATAGAGCGGCACGGTCAGCTCGACACCGGTCCGCGCCGCCAGCCCGCCCAGGATCGGCCAATGTTCCTTCAGCAGGTCGAGCTGGAACGCGCCGCCGTGGAGGTAGATCAGGCGCAGGTTCGTCGTCGCCTCGCGCGCGGCGACGACATAGGCGCTGCCACCGGCGATGGCGCGCAGGTCGATGGCGAACCGCGACGCGATCCGTTCGGGCGGGGCCGCCGGTCCCGCCGCGCAATTGAGCGCGATCAGCGCCGCGTTGCCCTCCGGCGTATCGGTCGCCCCCACGCGATCGCGGCGCTTGATGAGGGCGACGATCGCTTCGGCCTTGGCGCTGCGATGGTTGCGCCGCGCGCGCATCGAAAGCAGCGCCGCCCCCAGCCCGACCGCCGCCCCGGCGGCGAGCAGCGCGACGGCGACGCCGCGTCCCCCCTTGTCGTCACCCATCACGAGATCCCCTCCCCTCACAGTGCGGCAGCAGCGGCGCGCGCAGCCGTCCGTCCCGAAAACAGGCAACCGCCCAGGAACGTGCCTTCCAGCGCGCGATAGCCGTGCAGGCCGCCGCCGCCGAACCCCGCGACCTCGCCCGCCGCATACAGGCCGGGGATGATCGCGTCGTTCCGGTCGAACACCCGTCCGTCCAGATCGCACTGGAACCCGCCGAGCGTCTTGCGGGTCAGGATGTTGAGCCGCACCGCGATCAGCGGCCCGTGCGCGGGATCGAGGATCTTGTGCGGCTTGGCCACGCGCGACAACCGGTCGCCGCGGGACCTTAGCGCATTGCGCATCAGCATCACCTGCGCATCCTTGCCGAAGGCGTTGTCCATCTCGCGATCGCGCGCCACAAGCTCGCGTTCGATATCGGCGAGCCTGACGAGATCGCCGCCGACCAGCGCGTTCATCCGCGCGACGAGCGTCGGCAGGTCGTCGGCGACGACGACGTCCTCGCCATGCCGCTTGAACGCCTCGATCGGGCCGGGCGCGCGCTTCACGTTGAGCGCGCGGCGCAGCAGCAGGCGGACGTTCTTGCCGGTCACGTCGGGGTTCTGCTCAGACCCCGACAGCGCGAATTCCTTGGCGATGATCGTCTGATTTAGGACGAACCAACTATAGTCGTGACCGGTCCGACCGATCGCCGCCAACGTACTCAGCGTGTCGTTGCCGGGATAGTCGGGTGCCGCGAACCGCTTGCCCGTGGCATCGAACCACATCGACGACGGGCCGGGCAGGATGCGGATGCCGTGCCGATTCCACACCGGCGACCAGTTGCGCAGCCCCTCGACATAATGCCACATCCGGTCGCGGTTGATGAGCTTGCCGCCCGCCGCCTCCAGCACCGCGATCATGCTGCCGTCGACGTGCATCGGCACGCCCGAGATCATCGTCGCGGGCGGCGGCCCGAGCCTTTCGGGCCAGTTCGCCCGCACCATGTCGTGATTGCCGCCGATCCCGCCCGAGGCGACGATGATCGCCTGCGCGCGCAGTTCGAAGTCGCCGGTGCGCACCCGCGAGGTCTCGCCGCCGCGCGGTACGCCGCTGGGTTCGAGGACGGCACCGGCGATGCCGGTTGCGACGCCGTCGGTCAGCATGATGCGCTCGACCTTGTGCCGCCAGCGGAAGCCGATGCGCCCCGCCGCCGCATGGTCGCGCACCCGCCGTTCGAACGGCGCGACGACGCCGGGCCCGGTGCCCCAGGTCAGGTGGAAGCGCGGAACCGAATTGCCCGGCCCGCTGGCCGACGCGCCGCCGCGTTCGGCCCAGCCGACGACGGGGAGGACACGGTGGCCCATCGCGCGCAGCCAGCCGCGCTTCTCGCCCGCCGCGAAATCGACATAGGCCTCTGCCCAGCGGCGGGGCCAGTGATCCTCATCGCGGTCGAAGCCCGCCGTGCCCTGCCAGTCCTGCCAGGCGAGGTCGCGGCTGTCCCTGATCCCCATCCGCCGCTGTTCGGGGGAATCGACGAAGAACAGGCCGCCCAGCGACCAGACCGCCTGCGCGCCGATATTCTGTTCGGGCTCCTGGTCGACGATCACGACGCTGCGACCGGCGTCCGCCGCCTCCGCCGCCGCGACGAGCCCCGCCAGCCCCGCGCCGACGACGATGACATCCGCATCCTGCATCGTGATCTCCGTCACTTGCTGTACCGGCGACCGGGATACATCGAAATCAACGGGAAGATTGTCGGATATACGACAATCTCGTTTTGGGGCAGCGTCAGTCGCCCTGCGCGATGCCGGTCAGGTCGCCCGTCACCCGGACGCTTCCATAGCCCAGTTCGATCAGGCCGCGACGACGCAGGTCCTGCAACACCGCGTTCACCGTCTGGCGCGACAGGCCGACATTGGCGGCGAGTTCGTCCTGCGCGATCGACAGCGGCACACCCGGACGGCGGCCGTCGAGCGCCTGGAGCAGCAGCGCGACCCGGCCGGCAGCGGGCATCGACAGGAGGTTGCGGATAGACGCCAGCGCCGCGCGCTGGTGCAGGCTCGCCATCCGCCCGATCGCCCGCCAGAGCCCGGGCGTTTCCGCACCGATCTTGGCAAGATCGCCGTGCGAGATATGAAGGACCACGCTGTTGCCGTGCGAGACGGCGTCCTGCTGGCGTGGTCCGTCGTCGAGGCTCGACGCCTCGCCGAACCACTCGCCCGGCCCGGCCAGCAACAGCAGGAATCCGATGCCCTGCGGCGAATAGCCCGTTAGCCGGACCTGCCCCTCGACCACCGCATACAGCCCGTCGGGCGGGTCGCCCTGCCGATAGACCGCGGCGCCATCGGTCAACGACCGGACTCCGGCCGCAGCGGAGACGGCGCTCCGGAGTGCGGCATCCGACGCCTTGAACCATTGGGATTGCGTGACTTCCCATGTGTCGAACACGGCCATCAATCGCACACCCTGTGCTGTGGGAGGAACTGGCGGCCGTCCGATGCCTTCGATCGGGTTTCCTGGCGAAGGACGAACGCGGCATTCCGTTTTTCAGTCTATCCGATGGCGTACGGCGCCGGACAGCCTAGTTGCCGACGACCGCGGGGCATCGACCATCCCCCTCCACTGCGCACTCGATCACGGTCAGTATCCCGAAGTGAGGGGATGAGGACATGCGGCGACGCTCGACGAACTGGTGCGCGAACTCGATGCCGTCGCGATCTCTTCGTCCGGTAATCTCCCGCCCCGTTCGGGCGACCGTACCGGGCAGGCGGTGACCGAATGTCCCGGATATCCGGCCGAACCTGCCCAATGCTTTGCGAACCATCAAATGCCGGGATCAAACACCTAGGGCCGCTTCGCGTTTGCCGACAGCGTTACGATGGTCGGAGTGTCGGCGAGCCGCACGGTGAAGCCGCCGCGTTCCATCACGCCCCGGTCCGGTTTCATCGCCACAGTCCCGGGTGTCGTCCCCTCGACGAACAGCCGAGCGGCCGGGGTGACGTGGTCCGCCGGGTCGAGCGTCAGGGTGATCCGGTGCGCCACCGGCGAATAGACCGCCCGCGCGATCCGGCCCGCCTCCAGCGTGATCCACTGTCCCGCGGGCGCAACAAACAGCCGCGATCGCGCACCGTCCTGCGGAACGATGGTCACCGCGTCGCCCGCCATCGTGACCGTGCCGCCAAATCCCAGCCAGCCGAAGGTCGGATCGTCCACCGCATAGGTCGCGGTGGCATAGGCATGGCCGAAGAAGCCGATCCCGAAATCGCCGCTGTACGGATCGTGTCGCATCATGTCGGGCCACGAATGGAACGCGGTCGACGAGGCACCGTCGCGATCGATTGCCGTCATCGGCCCCATCAGACCACCATAGGCGACCCGCAGCAGATGGAGGTCGGCGGGATTCCGCCGGAACGCGTCGAGCAGCGGCACCGCATTGAGCGCGGAGGCATAATGGTGGATCTGCCGCTCCACCCGCTCATATTTGCCCGACGTGCCGAAATCCCAGTAACGGCGCGCATTGCCGTTATACCCCCAATTGGGAATGGCGGGGTCGTAGCCGAGGATCACGTCACGCGTCGTCTCCGCCTGGGGGGTGAAGCCGAAATGGCGCATCCACGCATAGACTTCGGGTTGGCCGGTCGAATCCCAGGGCATCTCCGACCCGAACGGATAGCGCAGCGAGCGCCAGTGATCGGCGCGTGCCCGCATCAATCGCTCGAGATGCGCCGCCTGCGCGGTCATTCCTTCCCGCTGCAACGCGACGAGGATATCGACGTAGACATCGCCCAGCATCAGCCCGAATTCGGAATAGAGCGCCGCGTCGCGGGTCATCGCCACCGCCGTCCGGTAGCCATGATCCAGATACCAGCGCCAGTCGTGGCGCGTCACCAGCCCCGGATGATTGCGCGCCAGCCGATACAGCGCCCAGTGGACCGCCGCGACATGCGGATAGTTATACGATCGGTCGAGGCGATCCGCCTCCTTCCTGTCCCACGACCATTGCCACCAGCGGGGATCGGCCGGACCGGGATACTGGTCCGGGAACCGTGCCCGGTCATACCACACCAGACTCTTGCGCACGGCCCCGGCATGGCGGCCATCGGCGACCTGCAGCTTGCCGACGAGCGTTTCGTCCACGAAGCGTTCGATCCGCGCGATCTCACCTGCGTCGGGATTGACGAACTGCTTCATCACCGCCGCGACCCAGCTGCCCGATCCCGCCTCGTCACCGATGCCGGGAATCCACATGCGATGATCGCTGAGGACGACCTTGCCGGCCTCGCGGTCGAAACTCAGGATCGCCGGTCCCCGCCGGAACGGGTCGCCGGGATCGTCATACCATTGCCGGCTCAGCGAGAACCGGCCGAGGTCGGCGGTAGCCGCGGCCAGCGGCTTCGTCAGGAAGTAGCTGACCGTCTGCTTCCGGCCATCGGCATAGGCGATCGTCAGCCGCGCGCGGCCCCAGCCGTTCGGGCGCACCGCGAACCGGGTCCAGCCGTTCCGCTTTCCCGCCGGCGTCAACGTCAGCGCCCCCGCCGGATGGCTGGCGATCCCGATGATCGCCGACGGCGCCTTCACGAAGAACGTGCCGGTCTGGTCGGCGGGCAGGACATAGCCGGGGAAGCCCGCCACGACGGGTCGACGGTTCGCGGCCAGCGTTCGATCGATCGAGCGGATATCGGGGGACCGCGCCAACCGGACACCGAACTCCGCCGCCTCGCCCGGCGCCAGCGTCCGCCCGGTCGGAACGTTCCACTGTTCGTCCGCGCCACGCCATTCCCGGTCGGCGTAACCGGTCGAATGGATCGTCCAGTCGAAGAACCCCTCGAACGTTACCGATCGCGGCGTGCGGTCGGTGAACGGGGACGCGGTCGATTCGCCCGCCGGCGCCATCGGCACATAGGCTTCGAGCGGCGACCCCCGTTCGGGCAGGACGAGCAGCGCGGGACCGCGCCCGTTGAGGCGCGTCACCTGAAGATAGCCGGCGTCGCGACCGATATAGGGATCGACGAAGCTGGCATGGGCATGGGCATCGTCGAGGTTGCGCCCGGTCAGGATGTTGTCGAAGACCATCGGCATTCCGACAGCGCCCAGTTCCAGCGACCGGGCCGAGGTGTTCAGGATGCGAAAGCGCAGCGCGACCTGACCGCCCTCGTTCAGCCAGCGACGCTCGATCCGGAACGGCGCGTCGGCCCCCATGGTCGCGGTGATGTCGGCAGCGGCGATGGTCGCGCCGGTTGCGCGCAACGCACGGATCGGGCGGCGGGTGCGCGAGGAGTCGAAATCCCGCCACGTCCCCCCGGCTTCCCGCACGCGCAGGTGCAGGTCGCCGAGATGATTGTAGCCGTCGCCCGCGCGCGCGGCCTGATGCGAAAGGGGAACGAAGCTGAACCCCGGTTCGGACAGCGGCGATAGACGAGCCAGTGTCTGTGTGTCGCGACGCAGGCCGATCAGGAAATCGCCGACCCTCGCCTCGCGCAGCGCGACGGCGGGCGTCGTCGCGCGCGGGGACGATCGCGTTACGGTCGCGCCGCACGCAACGGCGAGAAGACAGGATGACAGGGCGATTCGCAGGAAGGGTCGGATCACGTTTTTCCGCCGGCAGGTCTGGAGGGTGGGAACCTTGCGGTCGCGATCGATCATGGAAACCGCCGTCGCGTGCGAGGATGGCGCCGTCAGGTCCACTGCCCCCGCGCCGCGAAGCGCGCCCTGGCGGTGGCGATATCCTTCATCACCAAATCGCGTTCCTTGGTGAAGGTGTCGTCGACGAAGGTGATCGTCGGGATTTGCGGCTGGTCGATCGTCACCGGGGTGTACCGGGTGAAGCCGATCTCGTGCACCCCGCTCGACCCGCGTCCCGGCGCCGCATGGCTGAGATGGTTGAACGAGGCGACGGTATCGAAGCTCGCCTGCGGATACAGGGGGTAGCGCGCGACGTGGTTCATCGGGATGAACCCCATCTGCGCGTCATAGGCCATCTCGGCGATCGGGATGACGCCGGGATGCGTCGCCGCCAGTTCCTTGACCAGCGTGCGCGTACCGACCAGCTGGTCGCCCTGCGGATTGTTTTCCCACAGGCCGCAGATGTCGAGGAAATAGGCGTCGACGGGATAGCGCGACAGCATGTCGGCGATCCGCCTCTTCAGGTGATCGCGCCAGCTCTTCACCGCGACGTTCATGAACACCATGCTCGGCTCGCCCTTGCGGTCGCCGTCCCAGTCGACATAGTCGGAGGCGAAGGGCACGTCGTAGATCGTCCGCAACTGCGCATCGGCGATCGTGTCGAACCCCGGCCACAGCGGGTTGGCGATGTTGGTGCCGAACATCAGTCCGAAGCGGAAGCCGAGCTTGCGCCCCTCCGTCAGCAGGCGCCGGAACGCCGCCTCGCCGCCGGTCGCCTTGCCGATCGTGAAGTTGGGATAGTCCCAGTAATAGCGACCGTCCCAGCCGGGCAGGAACACCATGACCGTCTTCGGATCGATCTGTTTCGCGGTCCAGCGCAGGATCTCCAGCTGCCGGTCGAAATCGTTGAAGACATAGCCGGTCCAGTGCTCGCCATGCAGCGACAGGACCAGCGCGACATGCTTCGCCCAATCGGGCGCGTCGGTGCGCTCGCGCAGCTTCGGGATGCGCCACGCCGCCTCGACCGCCTGGAAATGCGGCCGCGCCACGCCGGCGAAGTCGGCCGCCACCGCGATCCGCCAGCGACAGGTCGTCACCGTGCCGCTGCGTTCCCACCCGGCCTGCTCGTACAGCAATTCGGTCTTGTAGCCGTCCGGCCCGGGGAGGAAGGCGAAGCGCGCCGGCCGCACCTCGGTCTGGAGCGCGGAGATGCCCCAGACGCGCTTGTCGCCGCCCTCGATCGCGACGAGCGGCGTTGCCATGCCGCCCATGAGCGCGGGATATTCAACGACCCGTTCGTTGTCGCCCGGATCGCTCCAGTCGTTGGCCGACACCGACAGCCGCCCGCGCGGCAGGCCGCGCACGATAGTCTTGATCGATTTGACCGGTATGTCGAGCGCAGCCGCTACCTGCCATTCCAGCGCACCGGACGGCGTCTTTTCCAGCGTCGCGGTCAGCGATCCGGCGCGCCGGCGCGTGCCGCCCGCCCAGGTGAACCCGGCCGCCTTCAGTTCCAGGCGGCCATCGCTCCTGCGGAGCGTGACCGTCGCGGGATCGATGCCGTAGCTGTTCTCGAAGCTGATTACCTCGAACCCGAACAGCAATCCGCCGAACTCGACCGACGGTTCGGGGTTGGAGAAGCTGAACTTCATGACCGGCGCGCCCTTGGGCGGCGTGAACACCCCGTCGGTCGACGTCAGCAGACGCAGGCCGGCGGGATTGGCGACCGGTGCGGCAACGGCGCCGGGGGCGGCCATCGCGGTGGCGGCGGCCGCGCCGGCACTGCCGGCCAGCATCGTACGGCGGGATATCGTCATTCTGGTTCCTTGTTCATCTCGCAGGCGGGCACGGGGGGCCGCCGGGATGCGCGCACGCTCCCGGCGGACCGCGTCAGAAATCGAACTTCAGGCCCAGCTGATACCGGCGATAGGTCCGGTAGCTGTTGTTGGGCGTTTCCCGGAACCCGTTATAATATCCCACCGCCGGCTGCAGCGCGTTCATGGCGTTGGCCGTCAGGCGGAAGTGTTCGTTGATCCGGTACTGGAAGGTGGCGTCGACGACCTCCTGCCTGCCGAAGAGTTCGGCCCCGCCCAGTTCGGGCACGCCGCCGAAATTGGGGTTGTTCACGAAACTGGTCGTCAGCGTATAGCCGAGCCGGACCAGCACCGCATCCTTGTCGTAATAGGCGGACGTATTGATCGTGTGCTTCGCCAGGCCCGGAATCTGCGTCTTGACCCCGGCGGCGTTGGTCAGCTGGCTGTCGAGATAGGTATAGTTGCCGTCGAACCCGAAGCCGGACCACAGTCCCGGCAGTTCGACGAACTTCTTGTTGACGTTGATCTCGATGCCCTTGAACGTCGAATCCGACGAACCGTTGATCGGGCGCGAGATGCGATAGAGGAGGCCGTTGATCGTCTCTTCGGTGATGTTGTTCTGGACCAGCCCCTTCAACGTCTTGCCGAACACCGCCACCGTCACATAGCCCGATGGCGAGAAGAGCCAGTCGAGGCCGACATCGATGCCGTTCGCATAGAAGGACTTCAGGTCGGGATTGCCGCCCCCGCCGGTCAGGTCGGCGTTGAGCGTCAGCCCCGGCGACAATGCGGTGAAATTGGGCCGGGCGACGGTGCGTGCGGCGCTGGCCCGTGCCGTCAGGGTATCCGTCAGCTTCGCGCGGATCGTCGCGCTGGGCAGCCAGTCGGTGGTCGTCCCCTCGTTCCGGATCGGCGTCGCCCGCCCCGCCGACAGGGCGAAGGCGTTGCCACGATTGTGATTGCGCACGCCGCGGATGCCGAGGTCGCCGTCGATCGGGATGCCGGCGACGCTGAACCCGTAGACCGCCCGCGCATAGACCGCGTCGGTCCGCTCGCGCAGCTGGAAGAAGTTGCGCGGGGAGAACGGGGGAAGCTGCGCGGGCAACCCGACCTTCGACAGGAAGCCCAGCTTGTCCGCGAACAGATTGGGATTGGCGACCACGAAGTCGCCATCGGGCGATGCGGTCGACAACCCCGGAATCGACGCCAGCGTGCCGGTGATGTCCTGGTTCAGGCTCGCCTGGTTCGCGGTGGACCGGCGGAAGGTCCGCCGGAAGCCGACCTGGAACGCGGTCAGAAAACCTTCCGGCCGATATTCGACGTCGACCCGCTGCGAATTTCCCGAACTGTCGTTGCGCTGGAGGATCTGGTTGTAGCTGAGCCGGGTGAAGCTGGCCGGCTGGGTGATGTCGAGACCCGTGACCGAGATCGATCCGCGTTCGGGCGACGTCGCGCCGTTATAGGTCAGGTTGGGGGCGGTGCCCGCCGCGGCAAAGATCAGGATGTCGTTGTTGTTCTGGCTCTTGGTGAAATCGCCCTGCGCACTGATCGTCAGGCTGTCGCGCACCCATTTGGCCGACAGGCTGCCCTGCCCGACCGACCGGAACGGGCGGACGTACAGGCTCTGGGCGGTCAGCGCGACATTGGCATAGGTGCCGGTCCGGACCAGCGGCAGGTCGACCGGCGAATCCTCGACCAGTTTGAAGCTGCGGGCATTGGCCGCCGAATTGGCGGTCGCCGGCACCGGCGCGACCAGCGAATATTGCTGCGACTCGTCCAGGTAGCGCCCCTTGAAATAGGCCCCCGACAGCGTCAGTTCGTCGGACGGCGCCCATTGCAGGTTACCGATCACCGAATCGCGCGAATGGCGCGCGTTGATCTGGATCGGCAGGGCGAAGGACGGAATGATGGCATTGTCCGCCGCATCGCCGAGCACGCCGTTGCCGTTGATGTCGAAGACGTTGGTGCGCTTCGCATAGCTGGTGATGAAAAAGTCGCTGCGCAGCAGCACGGCGGTATGCGCGACGCCCAACGACGCGCCGATGCGGCCGATACCGGTATCCCATGCCCCGCCGACCGCGATCGATCCCTGCGGCAGGGGCTTGCCCCGCTTGTCATCCATCGACATCGACACCTGCCCGGTGGCGGCGGGTTGCGAATAGGACAGCGGCTCGCGCGTCTTGACCTCGACCAGGCCGCCGATCCCGCCTTCGATCAGGTTGGCGGACGGCGTCTTGAACACCTCGACCGAATTGACGACGTCGCCGGGAAGATCGCCGATCTGCAACGCGCGGGCGTTGGCCGTCACCGTCTCACGGCCGTCGATCGTCGTCTGGATGAAGCCGACGCCGCGGATGTTCGGCTGCTGCGCCTCGCCATTGTCATAGGTCACCTGCACGCCGGGCAGGCGCTTCAACACGTCCGAAAGGTTCTGCGAGGGCATCGAATCGATGTCCTTGGAACCGATGGCGTCGACGGTCTGCAGATTCTTGAGCCGCGCGTCGCGCGTACCCTGGCCGCGCGCGACGACGACGATCTCGTCCGAATCGTCGGATGCGGTCGCCGCCGGATCGGTCCGGTCGCCCGGTGCCTGACCGGCCGCGTCCTGCGCGTGGACCGATGCGGTCGCCAGCATCGCATAGCCGACGCAGGTCGCCAGCAGGCCGGCGCGCAGCATCCGCGAGGTGTTCGAAAGCGTGGTATTCATCGTGTCCCCTCCCATTTCCGTCCCCGTCGGGGATCGGCTTTCCCGATTGATGGGACATGCCCGGCTGGTGGCAGTGTCCCCGTGTCTTCCCGCCCGTGTGCCGGACGCCATTCGACACCCCGCGAAATGCAGGTGATGCCGATCCGTAATATCGTTGGTCGCCCCGTGCCGGTTATGTGGGCTTGGAGCGGATCGTCAGGCCGATCATCATGCGACGACTTTCGATGAAGGACTGATTGAGCAACCGCGAGGTGCCGAAATACTCGGTCGACCGGCGTTGCAGCAGGTTGATCGCCCCCATCGTGACCGAAACCCGCGGCGACAGCGGCACGGTCGCGCTGCCGTCCAGTTGCCCATAGGGGTCGCGGAACAGCGGGCGGCCGAACGAATCACCGCGAGAGACCTCTGCGATCCGGCTGCGCCACGTCCATGTCAGGGTGGCCGAAATGCCGTCGCGGTCGTAGGTCGCGGCCAGCATGTAGTTGTGGCGCGACATCTGCTCCAGCGGAACACGCACGCCTGCGCCGTTATCCGCTTCGAAACTGTCGATGAACGTGTAGTTCGCCTGCAACCCCAGGCCGGCAAGCGCGCCCGGCAGGCCCGTGAAGCGCTGTTTGAAGCCGGCTTCCACGCCGCCGATCCAGCCGTCGTCCACGTTGAACGGCCGGTTGATGAGAAACCGTTGCCCGTTCACCGTTTCGGGTGCTCCGACCATCCGGATGAACCCGCCGACCTGTTTGTAGAAGGCTGCCGCGTACAGGTTCGCGCCGGGTGCAGGATAATATTCCAGCGCCGCATCGAACTGGTCGGCGACCAGCGCATTCAGCGCCGGGTTTCCCGCGTCTCCCGTGCCGTTGACGAAGTCCAGCGACACCGTCGGGGCGAGCAGGTTGAAGGCCGGCCGCGAAATCTGGCGCGAATAGGAGAGCCGGGCATAGAGCCGGAGACCGACTTCGGCGCGCAGGTTGATGCTGGGTAGCCAATGGGCATAGCGGCGTTTCATGGTGAGCGACGCCGTCGGCCCCGCGATCGACAGGATCGTCGCCGCGTAGCGCAGACCCGCATTGCCATCGACGGGGATGTCACCGATCGTGCCGCTGAACGTCGCCTCGGCATAGCCGCTGCCCGCCGTTTCCTCCGCACGATAGCCCAGCGCCGGATCGAGATCCGGCATGGCCGGGTCGATGCCGAAAGCGGCCCGGACCGCGCCGACCCGCCCGGCCGACAATATCGCCGGGCGTGGCGCGATCCAGCGCGATTGCGGATAGGCCGCGCCGAACAGGTCTCCGTCGGTCAGGCCGACGAACCCGCTGCCCTCGACCGTTCCCGCATCGTCCGGTGCCGCCCCGGTACGAAAGCCGAGCCCGTGAACGACCGAGCGTCGGGCGATCCGGACCCCGGCCTTCACCGACTGGATCGGTCCGTTCAGCGCATAGGTGCCATCGAGGCGATAGGCATGTTCGCCGTTGGTGTCCCGTACCGCGAAATCGCCCAGCGTCGCGAACCGCCATGCGGCACTCCGCGCCGGATCGACACCGGCCAGCACGAACCGCGGCAGTCCGCCGGCTGCATCATACGCCACCTCCGGCGCGACGCTGCGCAGCGTCAGCGTCGGCGCGCCATAGTCGAACCGCGTACCCGTCTGCGACACGTCCGCCAGCAAGGTCACCGGCCCGTGCCGATAGCGGGCCGACACGCCCCATTGCAGCGTGTGGAACGTGCCGGTGCCATGGCTGGTGCTCGACGTCACGGGCGCGTCCGTCCATCGCCCGGCCCGGATCGTATCGCCCCGCGCGTCGGGCGCGAACGGTCCGCTCGCCGTCGCATCGGCCAGTGCCACCTGCAACGAGGTGTTCGTGAAGTCGAGCACGCTGCGATTGTAAAGAAGGTCGCCAGCCAGCTCGAGCGACCCGGACGGACGCCATTGGGCGGCGGCATAGCCGGCGGTCAGCGCCTTGGTCCCGCGCAGATAGCGTTTGGTGGCGTTGACCGGCGCGTCGATCGTGTCGCCGGTCGCGGTGACCTGCGGGGCGATCGAGTCGATACGCACCAGATCCTGGGCGATGTCCTGTGCCTGGTGGCTGCCACCGACCAGCAGCCCCATCTCGCCGACCGGCGTGTCGATCCGGCCGCCGGCATGTCCCGAGACATAGGGGCGCATCCGGCCGTCGAGGTCGCCCAGGACACCCTTTGCCGTCACCGCGATCTCGCCCCCGTCGACGTCGAACGGCCGCCGCGTATGGAAATCGATCACGCCGCCGATGCCGCCCTCGATCTGGCTGGCGGACGGCGTCTTGTAGACGTCGATGCCGGAGACGATGTCGGACGGCAGCGCCGCGATGTCGAAGCCGCGCACGACGGTATTCGACAGGTTGCGGCCGTTGATCCGGTCCTCGGTCTGGCTGAGCCCCCGGATCGTCACGATGCCGCCGCCGGCACGCACCGACAATTGCAGGCCCGGTATGCGCCGGACGACGTCGGCAAGCGACGTATCGGGCAGCGCGGCGATATCGTCCTGGGTCAGCACGCTGACCGATTGCAGCGCACGCCGCTTGATATCGGCCGCCTCGCCACCGCCGAGCCGCGTGCCGATCACGACGATGTCGGCATCGACGGACGGTGGCGGGGCGGCATCGGCCCGGACGACCGGCCGCACGGGCGCGGGCGCCGCGACCAGCACATAGCCCTTGCCGATCGCCCGGAACGACAGGCCGGTCCCGGACAGCAGCCGGGTGAGCGCGATATCGGGGTGCAGCCGGCCATCGACCGGTCCTGCCGTCTTCTTGCGAACGAGCTGCGGCGGAAAGCTGACGTCACGACCGGTCTGCTGCGAAAAGCGCCGCAGGGCACGCGACAGTTCTCCCCGGGGGATACTGACGATCGATGGCCGGACGACGCCCGGCCGGGGCGGCGTCTGCGGCCATGCCGGTTCGGCAAGGCCGGCCGTCAGCAGGCTCGTCATGCCCAGCAGCTTGGCCATCCGGCGCGTCACCTCCCCAGCTCCCACGTCCTGCCTCGATCGTTTGTCAGGCCGGTACATAGGGGTAGACGCGGCGCTTTCGAAAACCCGTATAGTCCGACAAAATTAGTTCAGCGACCGGTGGCGACGATCCTCGGCCGCCCCCCGGCGCGATCGATCCGGACCGGCAGCGTCGCGGCGACTAGGTCGAGGAACGTGTCGTCGGAACCGGTCCGGAACGATCCGCTGATCCGCAGGGGTGCGACATCGCCCACGATGCCGATCCGGACGGGGCGATAGCGGTTCACCTCGCGCACCGCACGCGCCAGCGGCACGTCGTCGAACTGCAGCCAGCCGGTCTGCCAGCCGGCGATCGCACCGGGATCGGGCGCGCGGGCCACGCGGGCCTTGCCCCCATCGATCGACAGCAGGTCGCCGGGCGGCAGCGCGGCGGGCGGCGCCGAAACGCCGTCTGCGACCGTGACTTCGGTGCCCGCACCCTGCGCGAGCAGTTCGACGCGATCCGCCTCGACCCGGGCGTTGAGCGATCCCGACCGGATCCGCACCCGCCGGTCGCCGACGTTCAGGACCACGGGCGAACGCCCCGCGGTAATCAGCGCCTGCCCCTGCACCGACAATGTCGATCCCCGCACCGTCAGGCGACTGGCGGTATCGAGGAGAATTCGGGTGGTATCGCCGAGCGTGACGAGCCGCCGCTGGCCGATGGCGGTCGCGAAGGTCCGCGCCTGCTGCACCGGAACGCCGGGGGGGGACGGTGGACTGCCGACATGGTGCAGCGTCAGCGCCGCCACCGGCAGGGCGACGAGCAGGGCGATCAGCACCGCGGCACCCCGCCGCGGGGTGTTTCCCGACCGCGCGTCGGCACGTGCCAGCGCCTCGTCGGCCATCTGCCGAAGCGCGTCCTCGCCGCCCAGTTCGCAGGCGACCGCTTCGATGGCGGCGACGGCGGCATAGGCCCGTGGGTTGCCCCCATGGGTGCGCTGCCACGCATCGAAGCCGACCTGCGCCGCATCGAGCGACGCCCCGTCCGGTGCATCCTCGAGGCGGGCATGCCATCGCGCGGCCTGTTCGAGCGCGTTCGTCGTCATTCGCGAAAGTCCATCAGGCGCTGGACGAGGTGTGCCAGGGCACGTGCATGATGCTTTTCCGCCGTGCTCAGCGAAATCCGCATCGTCCGGGCAACCTCGGCCATCCTCATCTCCCGCAATGTCCTTAGCGCGAATACGTCCCGGGTACGTTCCGGCAGTTCGAGCAGCGCTGCCTGTATGCGTTCGGCCATCGCCCTGCTGTCTAGGACGCGGTCGGCGCCGAAATCCGTACTCGACACGTCGACTTCGTCCAGCGAAGCATGATCCCCCGCATGACGGGCTTGTCGACGTCGATGGTGATCCACCAGCACCGACCGGGCCACGCTGATGACGTAGCTGTCGGGATTGTCGATCTTTTCCGGAAGGTTGGTCCGGATGAGCTTCAGCAGCGCGTCCTGCACGAGGTCGGGGACATCGGCCTTGTCCTGCGCATGGCGATTGAAGAACCGCACGATCAGCAGGCGGTGCGTGCGCACCAGTCCGGCGACTATCCCGTCCGAGCGTTGACTAGCCTTGTGGTGCAAGCTCAGGCTCGTTCTCTATGGATGGATCGTACAGACGGACACCATCCCCTTATACACCCGCGCGCCGGTGCAACCAGTGTCGACAGCATGGACGACGGACGATCGCGCAGCCAGGCGCCCCCCGGATCGCGTTCACTGCCCCCGTGCACGTGCGGCCGGTGCCGCGGCCGTTCGTCCGCCGCGACGGTCGGGCAGGGCGAAGGCGATATAGGCCGCCCCCTGTGGCCCCTTCTTGTCCCGCGCGCCGCTGGTCGCGATGACGACATACTGGCGCCCGGCGACCGAATAGGTGACCGGCGTCGCGTTGCCCGCGAACGGCAGGTCGCCCGTCCATAGCAGCCGGCCGGTGCGGCTGTCGAACGCGCGCAGCTTGCGGTCGTGGATCGTCGCCCCGATGAAGACGATGCCCCCGGCGGTCGCGATCGGGCCGCCATAGTTTTCGGATCCGGTGTTGCGCATCCCCCGCGCGGCCAGTTCCGGATATTCGCCCAGCGGCACCTTCCACAGGTAGCGCCCGGTATTGAGGTCGATCGCGTTCAGCGTGCCCCATGGCGGCCGCACGGCGGGATATCCGTCGATGTCCTGGAACTTGTTGTAGCCCGAGATGGCATAGGGCTCGCGGACCGCCGTTCCGCCCGTCGACGTCACTTCCCGACGATCGCCGACGGGCGCCTTCCCGCCCGATGCCAGCCAGGCGACCAGCGCTGCGCGATCGGCGGCGGCGATCTGCGGAAAGCCCGGCATGCGCCCCCTGCCCTGCACGATCGTCGCGGCGATCGCTGCGGCGGTCAGGCGCGAACCAACCATGGTGAGGTCGGGAACATCCGGCGGCGAACCGCCCCGGTCGGCGCCGTGGCAGGACGAGCAGTTCGCCCGATAGGCCCGCTCGCCCGGCCCGGCATCGCGCGCCACGGTATTGGGCACGAGCCGCGTGTACCACGGAACGTCGTTGGAATTGACGTAGAGTACCCCGGTGCGCGGGTCGGCCGCCGATCCGCCCCATTCGGCGCCGCCGTCGAAGCCGGGAAAGACGATCGTGTCGCGATCGGTCGAC
Organism: Sphingomonas sp. 2R-10; assembly: GCF_030062225.1. NCBI lineage: Bacteria > Pseudomonadati > Pseudomonadota > Alphaproteobacteria > Sphingomonadales > Sphingomonadaceae > Sphingomonas > Sphingomonas sp. 2R-10. The sequence goes on along the minus strand of NZ_JASCXF010000010.1, from coordinate 33,212 downwards.
AACGGAACGAACTGTCCCGCGCTGCGCATCGTCCGGAAACGGGCCAGCGCGTCCGCATGCGCGGCAGGCGTGCGGCGGGTGAGCATCGCCTCGGTCAGTTGCTGACGCGCGAAAGGTGCCGGGGCGATCGGAAACGGCTGCGTGGGCGACGTCGTCTCGCCCGGCACGTCGCCGGCCGGGACAGGCCGCTCCTCGATCGGAAAGAGCGGCTTGCCCGTGACGCGATCGAACACGAAGACGAAGCCCTGCTTGGTCGTCTGCGCTACGGCGTCGATCCGCCGCCCGCCCCGCGTGACCGTCAGCAGCGTCGGTGGCGAGGGAAAGTCCCGGTCCCAGAGGTCGTGGTGCACGGCCTGGAAATGCCACAGCCGCTTGCCCGTGGCGGCATCGAGCGCGACGAGGCTGTCGGAATATAGGTTGTCGCCCTTGCGGTTGCTGCCGAAGAAATCGAACACGGGCGAACCGGTGGGCACATACACGATGCCGCGCCGGGTATCGACCGCGAGACCGGCCCAGGCATTGGCGCCGCCCGCCGTCCTTGCGGCACCCGCGGGCCAGGTTTCGTGTCCGACCTCGCGATCGTGCGGTATGGTGTGGAACGACCATTTGAGTCGGCCGGTGCGCACGTCATACGCCCGGATGTCGCCGGGCGCGGCCGGTGCATTCTCCGCCGTGCGGAACCCGACGATCAGCGTATCGCGAAAGAGGGTGCCGGGGCTCGTCGGAAAGACGGCATTCTGTTCCGGATCGCGGCCCAGCCCTTCGCGCAGATCGATCCGGCCACCATCGCCGAACCCGGCGACCGGTTCTCCGCTGCCCGGATCGAGCGCATAGATGAAACTGGCGTTGGAGACGAACAGCCGCTCGTCCCGCGCACTGGCCCAATAGGTCATTCCCCGCGCCGCCTGTCCGCTGGTCTGTCCGGGTGCGAAACGCCACAATTCCCGGCCGGTGGCCGCGTCCAGCGCGAACGCGGTCTGATCGCTGGTATAGCCGTACAGCGTGGTGCCGACGACGAGCGGATGGGTCTGCACCCCGCCCTCGTCGCCGGCGGCGAACCGCCATACCTCCGTCAGTTGCGCGACGTTGTCGCGATTGATCTGCGTGAGCGTCGAATAGCGCTGCCCCGCCGGATCGCCGCCATAGGTCCGCCAGTCGCGATCCGTGGGTTGCGGATAGGGCGTGCAGGAAGACGCCGCCGCGAGCGCCAGTCCCGCGATCGACAGTCCCGTGATCGACAGCGGCAATACCCGTGCCAGGCCGTTGCTGCCGTTCGTCCGTGCCGTCATCGTCGTTCCTTGCCTGTTGCGATGGTGCCTCCCGTCATCGGGGGAGCGCACGCGACGCTGCGCCGGGGCAGGGTATCAGGAACCGGTCGCTGCATCATGCCGGATGCCGGGGCCGCCGACGATATCGGCGACGAACGTGCCGTCCGCGGTTTCCAGCTGCGCGACCCATGCCCTCGACGGATCGACCGGACGTCCCGTCCAGACCGGCTGCCCCGCGCGCGGCCGGGATGCCGCCGCGAACGCGATATCGTGTCCCGGCATGCGAAGATCGCCCCGACCGGCCGGGGTTCCGGCCAGGCCGATCCGCACGTCGTCCCCGGCCGGCGTGGCCCGAAGGGACACGGCCGGTCCGGGCTGCGGTGTCCCGTGCAGCGCCGCGACCAGCGCAAGCATCCTTGCCGCCGGGACGACCCACATCTCGCGCGACGTCATGTAGCAGGTGTGCGGCCAGAACGGTACGTCGTGCCGCGCATCCATGCCGACAGGGACCGCGTCGACGAGCGCGGGCGCCCGGGCCAACTGGATCGTTCCGGCCCCGTGGAAGACCGCGTCCTGCGCGATCGGGAACGTCCGCAGCCATTCGGCTTCGGCCAGTCGTACCGCCCCTTTCAGCTCGGCCGCCAGATTGGTCCGGATGCCGGCCTCCGTCGGCGGCGGAGCGATGTCGGGGGCGCCGAACGCCTGTGCGAACCCGATCTGCTGCACCGCCCGCGCGACATAGGGTTCGATGTCCGCCTGCTTCCAGACCGCGGTCGGCACGTGATGGAAGGGTGCCGTCTCGGCGGCGCCGCGTTGCAGGAAGCAGTCGCTTTCCAACGCCACCGCCGCCCGCCACATCACGCGATCGGCATGGCCGGGAAAGGCGGCACACAGTTTGGTGAACGCGGTCGCCGGCGCGTCCGCGAAACTGGTGTGGAACTCGTTCGCGCGGCGCGCGCCGGCACGGTCGCGGTTGTAATAGCCGGTGACGCCGCGGTCGTTGGTCAGGCGCTGTTCCTGCAACGCGATCAGGTCGCGCGCAAGGCGGACCGCATCGGCGGCATAGGATGGCTGGCCGGTGGACTGGTGCAGATCGATCGCGGCGATCACTGGTCGCTGCGCAAGATCGCGCCGGTCGAGATGAAGACCGGCTTCGGCTGGATCCAGGCGAAGCCGGCGTGCAGCATGGCACCGTTCGCGGTCACGCCGGAGGCGCTGGGCGCAGCTTGGTCCGACAGCCGGCTCGACGCCACGCTCGCGATCGAGTGGAACGGCGAACGGTTCGGCCGGGTGAACGGCCGTGCAGAGATGGCATTCGGCTTCCACGAACTCGTCACGCACGCCGCGCGCACCCGCGATCTCGTCGCCGGAACGATCGTCGGATCGGGCACGCTGTCAACCGTCACCTGGGCGACGGCGGGGTCGTCATGCATCTCGGACGCCCGCGCGATCGACGTGATCCGGGGCGATGCGCCGCGATCGTTCATGCGGTTCGGCGACCGGGTGCGGATGACAGCCACGGCCCTGGACAGACCCGTCTTCGGCGTGATCGATCAAAGGGTTACGGAACGAAAGCGGTAACCCGGCACGACCTTTCCGGTCGATACCGATCCGGCATGGGCACCCAGGGTCAGACAGGCGTGATCCGGGAAAAACGAAGCGTGAAACATGCCCCGCCGCCGGGCGCGTTCGTCGCCGACACGGTCGCACCGTGCAGATCGGCCACCGATTTCACGATCGTCAACCCCAGACCATATCCACGGTAATTCTTGGAAAAGCGCACGAACGGTTCGAACAGATTACGGGCCTGCCCATCGGGAATGCCCTTTCCATGGTCGCGTACCGTCACGCCGCCTTCGGCATCGATCGCGATCATGACAGCCGTTCCGGACGGAGCGAAAGCGATGGCATTGTCCACCAGATTGGTGATCGCAACCTCCACCAGCCCGGCGTCGCCCGCGATCCGCACCGCCGGGTCCATGACGGCGAGGTCAAGCCGCACGCCTCGAGCCGTCGCGACCGGATCGAGCGCGGCGATGACCCGTCCGCAGCAGGCGGCAAGGTCGACCGCATCCGACACGGCGGTACGCACGCGGACGCTCATCAGCGTAAGCAATTCGTTGACCAGCCGGGTGAGCCGGCGGACGTCGGATACCAGCTTGTCCTTTGCCTCCCCGTCGTCGAGCAGCTCCAGACGGGTCCGCAGGACCGTCAGCGGCGTGCGCATCTCGTGTGCCGCCGCTGACAGGAAGAAGCGCTGCCGTTCCTCCACAGCCGTCACCTCCGCGATCATGCCGTTCACCGCACGGACCAGCGGCAGCACCTCCGCCGGCAGGCCGGTTTCGGGCAGGGGGTGGATGCGGCCGTCCGCCTCGTCGCGCGGCCCGATCAGCCCCGCCATCCGCCGGATCATGCCGATGTTGATCGCGAGGATGGTGGCGCAGAGCAGGAACACCCCCAGCGAAGGCAGCAGGAACTGCCGACTGTTCCTCCATATCAGGTCGCCATAGATTCGCAGCGGTCCCGGCCGTCCGATCGGCACCGGGTGGACGATGCCGGACAGTTCGAAATAGCGTGGCATGCCGCAGTTCAGGTAACGCACGAAACCGCGCCCGCGCGAGCGCACCACACGCTCCATTCGTACGCAGACACCGCTGGCGGCCCTGGCCCGCGCCGCCGTCATCCCCTGCAGCCCGAATTCGCGATACCGCACCGGCTCGCCGGTCCCGATCCATGTCCCCCCTACCAATGCGGCGTATCGAAAACCGGGGTTGCGGCGCGTCAGATCGACCACGAACGGGTCGCGCACGATCGTCCGTTCGATCTCCTTTGGCGGGCGGGGCGCCGCGAGCAGGGCGTCGAAGCGGTACGTCGCCTGCGTCAGCGTCGCCTCGCGTGGATCGATATCCGGATCGGTATGATCCAGCACCGGCCGGACGGCGAGCAGATAGACGCCGCTGCACAGAAAGATCAGCGACAACAGGATGGTCTGCGCCAGCATCGACCGTGCGAGCCGCACGCTCATCGAAAATGCCGGCGCGACGGCTGAAAGGGGTGCATCCGTTGGTCCCTGGTGCGACGGAACCGCCGGTATCGTCCGTGCCGGGTGGGGATGCAAGGCTGATGCAAGCTAGGGATGGTTGGTGTCCCGTCCGAACGATCCGAAGGAAATGCCGACGTGACCCTCTCCATCACTTCGACCGTGACGGCATTGTTTGCCGGTGCCGCGCTCGTCCTGCCGGTCCCTGGTGCGGCCCGGACGATGACGCCCCCCGCCCCGTCACCGTCGACGCGTGTCGCACCGGCCCCGCCTGCGTCGATCAGGCTCGACTACCAGCGTTTCACGCTGCCCAACGGGCTGACGGTGCTGGTCCATACCGACCATTCGGTGCCGAACGTGTATCTCGGCATCTGGTACAAGACCGGATCGAAGGACGAACCCGTCGGCCGCAGCGGCTTCGCGCACCTCTTCGAGCATCTGATGTTCCAGCAGACCGCCAACCGCAAGGGCGAGTTCCTGACGATCATGGACCAGGCCGGCGCTTCGGACATGAACGGCAGTACGACGACGGACTACACCAGCTACTACGAGATCGTGCCGACCAACGCGCTCGACATGGCGCTGTGGATGGAATCCGACCGGATGGGCTATCTGGGCGGCGGCATCACGCAGGAGGTGCTCGACGAGCAGCGGCGCGTGGTCAAGAACGAGAAGCGGATGCGCGAATCCGCAGCCGCCGAGGAAGTGCAGCGCAGGTTCATGGCCGCCTATTATCCGCCGAACCATCCCTATGCCCACACGACCATCGGTTCGATGGAGGATCTCGACGCTGCCTCGCTCGACGATGTGCGACAATGGTTCGACGAACATTACGGCGCGGGCAACGCGGTACTCGTCCTGTCCGGCGACATCGACCTCGCGACCGCGAAAGAGAAGGTGTCGAAATACTTCGGCGCGCTGCGGAGCGGCAAGGCCTTCAGCCGGCCGGACCAGTGGGTACCGGCACTGGGTGCGACGCGACGCGATCTGGTGTATCTCGACGGGGCGGCCCCGCAACTTACCCGCACCTGGCCGGTGTCGAACGACGACCCGCACGGCAACACGCTGTTGCTGCTGGGCGCGCGGACGATGACGTCGGTGCGCAATGCCCCCTTCACCGACTATCTGGTAAACCAGGCGAAGGTGGCGACTGCGGTCGAAGCGGATTTCAGCAGCGACCAGCTCGAAAGCAGGTTCAGCGTCGCGATGCAGTTGCGCCCAGGCGTGACGCCGCAGGCGGCCAGCGCCGCCCTCGACGTCGCGCTCCGCCGCTTCTTCAAGACGGGCCCCACCCCGGCAGGGCTGACCTCGATCATCACCGGCACTGACACCGCGATACTGCGCGCCATGGACAGCAGTGCGTCGCTGGGTCAGTTCCTGATCGAAGGCGAGGTGATGCACGAGGATCCGGGCTTCTTCCTCAAGCAGCGCGACTGGGCGCTAGCCGCGACCCCCGCCGAGGTCGCGGCGGTCGCCGGCCGGTCGCTCGGTGCCGGCCGCCCCTATTACGAGCAGGTGATCCTGCCACAGCCCGAGGCCGCGACGCGCGTGGCGGACGTCGATCGCAGCCGCATCCCGCCACCCGGACCGTTGAAGACGACGGTGACGATGCCGCAGATCACGCAGATGACGCTGTCGAACGGGATGAAGCTGGTCGTTGCCGAGCGACACAACCTGCCGATCGTGGACATGTCGATGCAATTCGACACCGGAACGCTCGCCGAGCGCAGCTACGCGCCCGGTGCGGCGGCCGCTGCATTTCAGCTCTTGCCGGCGGGTACGGCCACCCAGGATGCGGAACGGCTCGCGGAACGTTCATCGCTACTCGACGTGCCGCTTTCGCCCTCGGTCGATGCGCAGGGGGGCGCGTTCCGCTGGAGCGCAGGCACCGCGCGGATCGAGGAATCCTTCGCATTGGCCGCCGACGTCCTGCGCCATCCCGCCTATCCGGCAGCGGCGGTGGCTGCCGCCGCCGCCAGCACCGCCCAACGCCTGCAGGAGGAACCGGACCCGGAGGCACGCGCCGAACGGCTGTTCGCCAACGCAGTCTGGGGAAATGACGATCCTCGAGGGAAGCTCGAGCGCCCGGAAGCGTATCGCGGGTTGACGCGCGCGGCGGTGGTCCGTTTCCACGATGGCGAAATCGGCCCGTCCAATGCCACGCTGCTGATGGTCGGCGACGTCACCCCGGCCCGGGCGAAGGTGTTGGCCGAGCGCTATTTCGGCAGCTGGCGCCCGAATATGCCGGCGGCGGCCGCCACGCTGCCGCCTGCCCGCGCCCAGCGGTCGCGCATCATCCTGGTCGATGCCCCCGGCGCCGCCCAGAGCAGCATCACCGTAGGCAACGTCGCCCCGGCGTTCGGCACCGCCAGCGACCCGGCCGAACAGGTCGCCAGTGCAGTGCTGGCGAACGGATCAAGCGGCCGGCTGAACATGAACCTGCGAGAGACGAAGGGATGGACCTACGGTTTTGGCGGCGGGATCGACGATGCTGCGACCGGCGACCGGCTGTTCACCGTCGGCGGTGCGATCGAGACGGCGCACACGGCGGAGGCGATGGCCGAAATCCGGCGCGAAATGACCGCCCTGCTGACCGATCGCCCCATCATCGCGCCGGAACTGGAAGGGGTGCAAAGCACGGTGATCCGTTCAATCGCGCAACGGGTCGCCGGGGCCGGCCGCATGCTGGACACCTTGAACGCGGCGCGCAGATACCGGATGGCATACGACTCGGTCACCTCTGCTGCGGATCGGGCGTCCGCCGTATCGCTGGATGCCGCCCGCGCCGCCGCCGGCCGGATCGTGAAGCCGGACCAACTGACATGGGTGGTGGTCGGCGACCTGAAGACGATCGAGCCGGAGATCCGCGCGCTGGACATGGCCCCGGTCGAAGTGTGGGACGCCAGTGGCAAAAAGCTGCGCTGAGCAGTCGAATCGCGCGGTCCCGGCTCCCGCGGGACCGCGCGAGAACGCTATCCGTCAACCGGAGGGAGCGGCGACCGTCGCGTCGAAGTGGGGCAGGGTGACGTCGGGGGCGATCGTCGCGGCCAGGCGGCGATCGGCGAACAGCTTCGCCAGCGCATCATAGGTAGTCCGCGCCGCCGCCCGGTCGGACCAGACCGTCAGCGCTCCGGCGATCGCCTTCGCATCCGCCTGGTCGGGCTGGCCAACGCTGTAGAGCAACTGCAGCGTGGCCGCGCGGAGCATCGCACCTGCGGACACAACGTCGCCGCTCCGCCCCAGTACGCGCGCCGCAGCGATCCTGTCCCTCACGGATAGCATGGTCGCGGTATCGAGCTGTGCCATCAGCGCCTGCCGCTGCGCAGGATCGAGCACAAGGTCGGTCCGGTCCGCGAGGCGCACGGCGAGGCGCAGGTCGGAAACCGGGATCGGACCGGCGACGAGCCCGGGCAGCAACCTGGCCAGTCGCGCCGCTGCGCCGCCGCGTCCGACGATACCGTCGACCAGCCACGTATACAGGCGCGCCGCGATTGCCGTCTGCGACGGATCGAGTACGGCCAGATAGGCTTCCAGTTCTGCCGAGACGTCGGCCCGTGCCATGATGACGCGTAGTCGCGCGGCTTCGGGTCCGGTGAACAAGGCGTCGTCCAGCGCGGCAACGACCGCTTCGCGTGTCAGCGCGCTCCAACCGGACGATTCGGCACCCGGAACCGCACTGCGCCGCCACAGGCTGCGCAATGCGCCGGCGGCGGTTTCGGGGCGTTCCAGAGCCTCCTGTACGAACTGGCTTACCGCCTGTTCCTCCATCGACCCGGTGGCCCGACGCGCGGCCGCGCCGGAACGCTTCTGGAGCGCGACCACCACGGGCGCATCTGGGTTCGACTGTTCGAACGCCGCGTAGACGCTGCCGAACATCGCGGACGGGTCGGGCGCGGTGCCGCTGCGCTGCGCCGCACGATTGAGCAGCCGCGTCACCCAACTGGGATCGTCGAGAGAGAAGCCATTCGCGGTGGCCACCGCCTGCGCCTGCGCCGCTCGGCCCCGTTCGAGTTCGGTGAAGGCCAGGACCGTTGCCACACCGCGATTGTCCGGATGATCGCGCAGATATCGTGTGAGCAGCGCGACATAGGCGTCCTTGTCGCTCGGCCACAATTTCCACAGAAGGTTGACGATGTAAGTCTGATTGTTCGGATCGATCGCCAGCAGCTTGCGATAATAGACGATGACGCGGTCGTTCGGTTCATTGCTCGTCGCAACGAACTCCGTATAGAATCGCTGGGCCTCCTCGACCGTTGGGTTCGACGCATTCATGAACGCGTCGATGCGCGCCTGCCGCTGTTCCGCGAAATAGCGTTTGGTCAAGTCTGCCGAGAAATCTTCGAACTGCGCCGCGTTTGATTGTTGGGCCAGGGTCAGGAGGAGGCGGTAGGCGGTTGGTCGGTCGTTGGCATACCATGCCGAGAGCAGGGCGGGCATGGCCGCGGCGTCGCGGTAGCGCGCGGCGATCGTTTTGGCCGCTTCCAGCAGCGCCGCGCGGTTGCCGGGATCGGCGTCGAGCACCAGAAATTTCGACAGGATGAAGCGCGAACTGTCCACTTCGCGGTCGCGCACGATCGCGATGTCGCGGCGCATCACCGCCAGCAGCCTTTGCCGCAGCGCGGGATCCAGCGGCGATACCAGCAGGTCGCGGCGCGCCTCCAGCGCGAGCAGCGACGGCGGGGGGCCGCCATTTTCCGCGCGGGCGACCAGCCCCTCGTACAGCGCGAGCTGGCGTTCGGGCGGCAGCGCGGCGATCCACGCGAACGGACGCGCGTCCGCCTGCCGCAGCCCGCGCAGGGTGAAGCCGGTGCCACCGTCCGACCGTTCCACCGCGACCCGCACCAGTTCGTCGTCGGTCAGCAGCGGGCGACCCGCGATCTTCTGCAACAGGGCATAGCGATCGGGCAGGACGTTGAGCAACGCGAACAGGATATCCTCGCGGAACCGCGATGCCTGCAACGGTTCGAGCAACAGGTCGCGGACCTGATCGGGCGGCAGCCGTTCGACCAGATCGGCCAGCAGCAGGATGAACGATCCCGCGCCGTCCGAAGGACCGAACGGCGTCGGCTTCGCACGCCCCGCCTCTTCACGCCGCATCGTGTCCGCGATCATCCGTCGCAGGTGGCCGGCATCGCCGGTGGCGAGCATGGTCGCCACCTCCAGCGAGACGTCGTCGGTGTCGCGCGCCTGCCGCAGCAGGTCGGCCAGCGGATCCCCCGGTGCGCCGTCCGTCGCCGCCGGCGCGGCGCCGGGCAGGCGCGCGACGACCGCGTCGATCGCGCCGGCGAGCGCCGTGTCGCCCCGTGCCGCCGCGATCTGTCGCCCGATCTGGACGATCAGGCGCAACCGGCCATAGTCGGCGAGCGGCAGGGGCGTGCGGCCGGCGATCCGCGCGGCGGCATCGTCGAGCATCGCACGCAGTTCGCGCGGCACCGCCGTCTGCGTCGCGGGATCGGACGGCATGGTCAGCAACAGGCCCTCGACCAGATTGGGGACCACCCGTTCGATGTCGACCTGGTTGTCGGGCGCGGCGTCGCGCGACAGGACCGGCTGGCGCGCGATGACCGCGCGGAGCGACCGCCAGTACCATGGGGCGGCAAGCGCCCCCTGCCCCTTCTGTTCGCGCAGGATCGATGCCTTGACGACCAGATCGAGGTTGTTGCGGTCGCGCAGCATCGCCCGCACGAGGGTCCGCAGCGCCGCGTCGGTATAGCCGCGCCGGGCATAAGCCTCGCCGCTGATCGCATCGACGTTGAAGACGTTGCCGATGCCGTTCATCATCGCGAACGCGCCTTGCGCACCCGCACGGTCGCCGACCGACAGCATCGCTTCGCCCAGTTCGCCGTAGAAGGCGGGCGGAAACAGCCGCTGGAGCGCCAGCAGACGACGGCCATAGACGATGCGGCGCCGCACGTCGCCGAACACGGTCGCCTCGCCGTCGACCGAACTGCCCGCCGTCAGCGTGACGAGCTGTCGCAGCACCGACGCGCGCTGTTCGCCCGCCGCCGGCAGCGACGCATCGAGCGCGCGGAGTTGCAGGTCGGCGTCCGAGCGGGCATCGGCCAGATCGGCGATACGCCCGATCAGGCCGGGATCGGCACCGGCCAGCGCGAGGCGTTCGATCGCGTGGCGGCGCGCCCAGTCGAGCGCGACGTCGGCAACCACCGGATCGGCACCGACCAGCCCGTCGAGCAACCCGTCGAGCACGCCGACGAACCGGCGGGTGGAGGTCGCGACCTCCCCCTCGAACTGGAGCATGGCGATGGCTTCGCGCACCTTCCCCGCCTTTTGCATCGCGGCGATCAATTGCGCCAGCGCATCGGCATCCCCCGGCGCGGCGGCATAGGCGGCCCGCGCCTGTGCCAGCGCGCGATCGTCGAGATCGGCCATGCCGTAGATCCCCGCGCGGAACGCATGGGTCGCGACGCCCGCGCCCTCGGCCTTGCCCAGTTCGGCCAGCAGGCGGTCGATCTCGGCGATCCGCCGTTCCGCCGGAAGGTTGCCGCCCTCGCCCACCGCGGTCAGGATGCGGTTGCGCAGATAGGTGGCCCGGTTGGCGGGATCGATCACCGACAGGCGTTCGAGCGCGGCGGCAAGTTCCGCCTGCTTGTTCATCCGGGCATAGACGGGAATCAGCTGGCGCAGCCGCGCCGCTTCCCCGCCGCCGGTGCGCGCGACGAAGCGCCGCATCGCCGCCACCGCCTGGTCATAGCGTTGCTGGCTGAGGCGCAGCGCCATCAGCAGGCTGATCTGATCGTCGGACAGGGTGCCGGTGTCGAGGCGACGTTCCAGTTCGGTGGCGATCGCGTCGGTATTGCCGCTGGCGTTCGCGACCTCCACGATGCGGGTTTCGATCAGGCTGCGCCGTGCCGGCAGTTCGGTGACCGGCAACAATCCGCGCAGCCGTACCAGCGCCTCGTCCTGCCGGTCGGCCTGCACCAGCAGGTCGGCCAGCCGCACCTGCTGATCGTAGCCGAGCGGTCGGCCCGGCCGCTCCATCGACAGGAACGTCGCGATGGCATCGTCGCGCCGCCCGATCGCGGCATAGCCCTCGGCGATCTGCGCCAGCGCCGGGCTGCCGGCCGGAACGCCCGCGCGCATCGCCTGCAACTGTTCGCCCGCGCGGGCAACGTCGCCCTGCGCGACATAGGTGTCGAACAGGAACCGGCGGGCGTCCATCCCGCCGGGACCGTTCGCCACGCCCGCGATCATCGCGATCGCCGCATCGGACAGCCCCATCGCGATCATCTGTCGCGCGCCGTCGATCAGGACCGGGACGTTCGTGCGATTGGCCGCGCGCAGCCGGTCGAAGACGCCCCTAGCCTCCGCCTCGCGCCCGTCCTGCATGTAGATCGCGGCGAGCGCGACGTACCAGCGCGGGTCGTGCGGCTGCGCCGCGATCAGGCGGCCATATTCTGCGATGCTTTCGGCACGGTTGCCGGCAAGGTCGAGGATCGCGGGCAGACGTTCGCGCAGCGCACCCGCGCCGGGCGCGGACGCCATCGCCACCGCTTCGTCGTTGCGGCCGAGTTCCAGCAACAGGTTCAGCCGCATCTGGCGGATATCGGCGTCCTGCGGCTGTGCGGTCAGGAACGCATGGGCCCCGGCAAGGTCGCCGCCGTCGCGATACGCCTCGGTCAGCAGCGCCAGCGCGTATCGCCGGTCGTCGATCGTCGTCAGGGCGCGGTACGCCTGCCACGCGCGTTCGCGCGCCACCGTGCGGTCGCCGGCGACCAGCGCCCATTCGGCGACACGCAACAGGTCGGGTCCCGCGCCGGGGCCGCCCGTGGCGGGGCGGAACAGCGTCAACGCGGCCGCCGGATCGCCCAGCACGCCGAGTGCGACCGCGACCGGCCGTGCCCGGTCGGCGGGCAGGGTGCGGCCATAGGCGGCCAGCGCCGACGGATCCGACAGTCCGCGCAGGACCGCGACTCGCAGCGCCAGCGCATCGCCCCCCGCCCCGGCCGCCTGCGCCGCGCGATACGGACCCAGCAGGTCGACATCGCCCGCCGCATCGGCGAGCCGCGCCCCGAGCAGCAGGACGTCGCCGTTCGGGTCGAGCGCCGCCGCCGCCGCCGCAGCGGCGCGTGCCCCCGGCAGGTCGCCGCCGCGCCACAGCAGCGCCGCCCGGACCGCCTGCGCCCGCGCGCGCGACCGGGCGTCCCCGGTCCGCGTCGCCGATTCCACCCGCGCCATCAGCGGACCGACCGCATCGGCGAGCAGCGCCCGATCGTACAGTTGCCCGATCGTGGCCAGATCGAGCGTCCGCGCGGCCAGCACCGCCGCCGGATCGACTGTCGCCGCCGGCGCGGTCGCCAGCGCGCTGCCCAGCGCGGGGACGGAACAGGTGCAGGCGAGGACCGTGAGCAGCGCCGCCGTCAGGGGAAACCGGGTCATCAACATCAGCGCACCGCAGGGTTCGGGGCGGCACCGGCACGGCGCGACGGCCACCGGCGACAGCCCAGTTCGAGGATATACAGCAGCATCGCACCGAGCGCGAACCACGGCCACAGATCGGCCGCCGCGGGGATTCCGGCATCGATCGCCGGCGGCGCATCGGCCCCGTCGCCCACGCCGCCGGTCGCCGCCGACAGGGCAGCCAGCGGGATCGGTCGCCCGCGCGATCCCGACGACGGTTGCGTCGCATCCGAATAGGGGGCCGCCGCCGCACGGGTCACGGCGGTGCCGTCGACGGCCTCGACCATCGCGGCCCGATCCGCCGGCCAGCGCAGCCGCGCCTCGAACAGGCCCGGCGCACGCTGTTCGACGGCACGCACCGGCCGGACAGCGCCGTCCGCACCGATCAGGCGCAGATCGGGAACGCCGGGCCGCGCGGTGTCGGTGCGTTGCGCGACGATGGCGATCGTGTCGCCGTTCCGGGTGACCGTCAGGTCCATGACCGGCCGCTGCCGCGCGGTCATCGCCACGACGCGCGCCAGCCATGCGCCATAGCCCGGCCAGCCGCGCCAGCGCGCCGTGCCCGCACCCAGCGGTTCGGTCATCAGGGCCGTCACCCGGCCCGCGCCATAGAACCAGGTGGCGAGGACAGGATCCCCGGTCGCGGTGGCGACCAGCGTGTCGGCGACCTGCGGGCGGGTACGGACCCGTGCATAGCCGTCGAGCGGGGGCGGCGTCGCGGCGGTCGTCCCCGCCGGCCACCAGTTCGCGGCACCGGTCGTTCGCAGCGGGAACGCCCCCTCCCGATACCCCGCCTGCGGCATGGTGCCGGGCTGGCGGAAATCGAGCGCGACGAGGCTGTGTTCGTCGGGCACCGCATAATAGCGGCCGCCGCCCCAGCGCGCCCATTGCGCCATCGTGTCGTCGGGCTTGCCGATGCCGACGACCGACACGGTGATGCGATCGCGCGCCGCCTGTTCCAGCAGTTGCTGGTAGCGATCCGACCCGACGCCGCCATCGGTCAGCACGACCATGTGGCGGAACCGGGTGTCGGCCTCCTTCAGCGCGAAATACGCCTCCTGCAGCGCGGGGAACAGCACGCTCGCGCCGTCGGCGCTCATGCGGCCGATCGCGCGCTCGACCTCGTCGCGGTCGGTGGCGGGCTGCATCGGAACGGCCCATTGCTGCGCGCCGTAGAATTCGACCACGCCGACCCGGTCCCGCGGCGTGAGCTTGCGGACCGTCTGGCGCGCGACCTGCTTGGCCAGTTCGATCGGCGTACCGCCCATCGAGCCCGAGGTGTCGATGATGAACGCGACGGCGATTGTCGGCTGCTCGACCTTTTCCTCCTGCCGCGCCTCGACCGGCAGCGCCTGCGCCAGCGGCACGCCGCGGACATAGCCGCCCGCCCCGAACGCCGCGCGCCCGCCGGACACCAGCAGCCCCGTGCCCCGGTCGCGTACCGCCGTCATCAGCCGCCGCTGCGCCCCGGCCGGCACCTGCGCCGCCGGCACATCGTCCAGCATGACGAGCGGATAGTCCGCCGGATCGGCGCCGAGCGCGGACGGTCCGGCGGCGTCGACCGCGACACCGGGACCGAGCAGGCGGCGCAGCGACGCGGCTGCACCCGCCTGTCGCGATCCGGCATAGAGCAGGCGCAGCGGGTCCTGCACTGCCGCCACGGCGGTCGCCTGCGCCACGGGCGCGCCGCCGGGGGCACCCAGCGCCACGCGCAACGGCACGAAGCCGGCACGTGCGGCCGGAAATTCCAGTTCGACCTGCGCGTCGCCCGCCGCGTCGAACGGTGCCGAGGTGGCGAGGCGGCGGCCGTCGCCGTCCAGTGTCACGACCCGCCGCCTTCCGTCGCCCTGCACCGCCACCCGGACGCGAACCTGCTCGCCGATTCGGGCCGGCGCGACGCGCACGTCGGTGATCGCCGGACGGCCCGGCGGCGCGGTCAGCGGCGTCGTGTCGACCGGGATGCCCCGTTCCGCCAGCGCCGCCGCCGCGTGCTGCCAGCCGCGATCGGCGGACATGCCGTCGCTCAGCAGCCGCACCCGCCCCGCCGTACCGGCGGGCAGCGCGTCGACCGCGCGGTCGAGCCCGGCGGACAGCGTGGGTTGTACGGCCAGGCGCTTCGCGATGCCCTCGGCCGCGACGGGCCTGCCGCCGACCTGCACCAGCGTGACCTGCGTCGCCGGCGCGCGGGTGGCCAGCAGCCGCGCCAGTTCGCGCCGCGCCTCGGCCGCCGCCGCCGCGCCCATCGCGGGACGCTGGTCGAGCACCACGACGATGCGCTGCTGCCCCGAACGATAGACGAGGCCCGGCTGCATCAGCGCGACGACCAGGACGGCGAACACCGCGGTCCGCAACGCCACGATCCACCGACGCCGGACCGGCCGCGCCATCCACCAAACGAGCGGGAGCAGCACGAACAGCCATGCCGCCAGCGGCTGCAGGAAGGTGACGTCGACGACAGGCATCACGGCATCCATCCGCGTTGGAACAGCACCCATTCGAGCGCGAGCAGCAGCAGCGCGGCGAGCACCAGCAGCGTGAAGACCGGGTCGGGCAGGGTGCCGCCCAGCGGCGTCACCGCCAGCGCCCCGGCGGGCTGCGCCGCGCCCAGCGTGGTCGCGCGATCGGTCAGCGACACCGCCATCGGACGGTCGCCGGCCCCGGCCGTGCCCGCATCGCCCAGCGGCCGGTCCCCGAACAGCTGCCGCGCGGCGGCATCGCGCCGGTCGCCCAGCCCGTACAGCGCCGACTGGTCGGGCACCGGCGCACCGGCGCGGGCATAGGGCACCCACGGGTCCGGCGCCGCCAACCAGCGCAGGCTGCGCGAGACGAACAGCGGCAGCGTCGCCGAACGTGCGAAGGGGGAGGCGGGGTCGAGAAGTTCGGCCCAGACGGAGACGGTCGGCAGACGACCGGTCTCCATCCGTACCGAGACCGGACGCCGCAGGCGGTCGGCGATCGCGCGCGCGTCGATACCGGCAAGGCCGAAATCGTCGAGCTGCGCGGAGAGTGCGGGGCCGGCCAGCGGATCAGGCGTGCGGAACAGGAACGCGTCCGCCTGCGCCGCCGCCGGCACCGCCACCAGCGCGGGCAGCCCGCGCGGATCGGCGTCCGCGGACGTTCGCACCAGCACCTGCGCATCGGCAGCGGGGACGACCGTCAGCGCCGTGTCGGACGCCACCGCCGCGCGTACCGTCGCGGGCACCCCCGGCGTCAGCGCGACCCGGATGGGCCGCCGGTCGGGCAGGCGCAGCATCGCATCGTCATCGGCCGAAAAGGCGTCGCCATCCAGCAGCGATACGGTCAGCACCCGCCCGTCGGCGGGTACGTCGCGCACCACGAACGCACCGGCGCCGAGCGTCTCGACCCGGGCGGGGCGATAATCGCGGTCGCCGAGCAGGAACGACAGCGCGTCGATCGCCGGCGGAGCGACCCCCGCCCCCGCCGTCCCGACGATCACGTCGGCCCGGTCCCAACGCCCGTCCGCCGCCGGGCTGGCGCCCAGCGCGACGATCCCGCGATTGCCCGCGACCGGAGCGGTCAGATAGCCGTAGTCGAGCCGGACGTTTGACGGCAGCCCCGCCGCCGCCGCCCGCGCCGCCGCCGGACTGCCGTAATAGCGCACGACGAGCGGCGCATTCGCAGGCAGGTCGCGCACGCGTGCGGCGAGCCATGCCGCGAACGCCGATGGCCGCGCACCCGCCGTCACCCGGTCGAGGCGGCTCGACAGCAGCGACGCGCTCTCGCCGGAATCGAGCAGTCTGGTGCCCTGCGCATCGCCCAGATATACCGCGCGATCGGCGGCATCGAGCGCGCGGACGTCGGCGAGCAGCGCACGCCTGGCGCGCGCCTCCTCGCCATCGGCGACCATCGCCGCCGACGCGTCGAAATAGAACAGTGTCCGACCGCCCCCGCCCGCCGGCGTCGCCATCGGATGCGCGACCGCGAGCCACAGCAGCAGTCCGATCGCCAGCGCGAGCAGGAAGGCGAGCCAGTAGCGGAACCGCGCGCCGAGCACCGGCATCCGCGACGCCTCGGTCGCCTGCCGCCACAGTGCGGCGGTCGGCAGCGCGAGCGGCCGCCGGTGCTGGCGCAAGCGTTGCAGGACGTACAGCAGGGCGGCGATGGCCAGCGCGCCGGCCAGCACCACCGGCCATGAAAAACTGGCGAAGGTCATAGCGGCAGCGTTCCCGGCGCGAGGACCACGCTCAACTGGTCGAGCACATCGCGGTCGGCGTCGAGCCGGACCAGCGCCGCGCCGCGCCCGCCGGCGAACCCGTCCAGCCGGGCGCGGAACGCGGCATAGGCGTCGCGATACGCGGCCAGCAGCGCGGGCGTCACCGTCAGCGGAACCCCGCCGCCCTCGCCATCCTCGATCAGCACATCGCCCGTCAGGCCGGGGTGGAGCGAAGGATCGGCATCGTGCCGCCGCACCAGCTGCACCAGCAGCAACCGGTGGCGCAGCCGTCCCATCGCCTGCGTCACCGCATCGATCCCGGCGTCGTCCATGAAATCGGACACGACGACCACCAGCCCGCGGCGCAGCTTCATCGTCGCCAGCATATCGCACGCCGTGGCCAGATCGGTCCCGCCGCCGGGACGGGTCTGGGCCAGCATCTGCGCCGCGCGCACGATCCCCTGCCGTCCCGACAGGTTGCGGGCGCGGACCTCGATTCGCTCGGCCACGTCGATCAGCGTCACGGCATCGACCTGGTTCAACGCCACTGCCGCGATCGCGAGCGACGCGCGTAGCGCCGCCGCGATCCGGGGCTGCGGCTCGACGAACATGCTGCGCGACACGTCGGTCATCACATAGACCGGCAGATCCTGCCGTTCCTCGAACACCCGCACGAACGTCTTGCCGAGACGGCGGTAGATGTTCCAGTCGATCGTACGCAGGTCATCGCCCGCGACATAGGGTTTGAAGTCGGCGAAATCGGAACCCTGCCCGCGCGCGAACGTCCGCTGATCGGCGAGCCGCCCGCCCTTCTGCGCCTGCGACACGCGCAGCGAAAAGGCATCGAGCCGCGCGAGAAAGCTCGGGTCGAACAGGTCGAGGAACGTGGGAACGACGGTCATCAGCGTGCCTGTCCGTTGCGACGCAGGAAATAGTCGCGGACGATCCGGTCGTCATGCACGCCGGTTTCGCGGTGGACCACGTCACCCGCCGTTCCGTTCTGCGTACCGCGATCCCCCGCCGTCACGACCGGCGCGGGCGCGCCGCGCGGGCGCGCCGGACGCAACATGCTGGTCGACCGGCCCGGACCGGCCGCGCCGGAGACGCGATCATCCATCGGCACCGCCAGCATCAGCGCCGCCGCGCCGCGCGACCGCTTCAGCGCGTCGGCCCCGGTCGTGCCGCCACCCGAACCGGTCGAGCGCTGCCCGCCGTTTCGCGACTGGCCGGGTCGGCCGCCCTGGCCCCGCTTCGCCTGGTTCGCGTTGCCCGAGGGGGTGCGGCTCGCGCTGTTCGCCGCGGAAGGGCCAGCGCGGGTAGGCATGGCGGCCGCGGCCGCCGGGGACTGTTGCGACCCACCGGGCCGGGGCGCGGCCCGAGGCGGCGGCGATGGCGGCGCGCGGCCGGCAGGATTGGCGGTCCGGTCGCCCGCATCCGTCCGGTCGCCACCCGCATCGCGGTCGATGACGCCGCCGGGCTCGCCGGACTGCGGGCTGCCGGCGCCGCCCTTCGGCGCAGCACGCCCGCCCGGCGCGCCGGGACGGTCGCCCGCGCGCGACGCGGTATCGGCGGCGGTCGCCGGCCCCTGTCGCGGGGACACGCCTGCTTCCTTGCCGGCCGCGCCGGTACCCGCCCCGGACCGGCCACCGGGCGATCCGGCGGCGGACACGGAGTCGTCGGAGCGCCCGCCCGCCGACGGTGACCCGCCGGTTTCCACCCCGAAGACGCGCGCCGCCATGTCGCGGATCCGTTCCACGGCCGCGACGGCCGGGGGGGTCCGGGAATCGACGGCATCGGCGGAGCGGGCGTCGTGCAGACGCAGGTCGCCAACGTCCGTCTCACCCGCGTTGCCGACCAGCATCGCGGCCAGCACCAGCACCGCCGCCCCGCCGGCCATGAGCACGACGTCGCGGCGGATCGGCGATCGTGCGGACGCCGGCAGTTCGACCCGCGCCGCCAGCGCATCGTCCAGCCACGGCATCGCTTCGTCGATCGCGGCCTGGCGATAGCCGTCGCGGCGGGGCAGCCCGGCGAACTCGTCGACCGTGCCGATGCGGTCGTTGGTCGCAAGCCGGCGGTCGAGCGTGGCGAGCGCATCCGCGCGGGCGACCCGCACCCGACGCTGCAGGATCGCGACGGCGATCGTGCCGACGGCGATCGCGAGCGCCGGCACTGCCAGCACCGACCACCCGGTCGCACGATAGCCCGACAGCGCACCAAGCAGCAGTACCGCCGACGCCAGCAGCGCCGTCGCGGCGGCGAGTCGCAAACCGGTGCGGATCGCGGCGCGCCGGGCGCGGCGCATCACGAAACGCCGCCCCTTGACCTCCAGCCTGTCCAGCGGAGATGCGACCGCCGCCTCGATATGCACGTTCATCCATCCCCTCGGGCGGGATCGTGAGCACCGCCGATCGTCAATCCTGACAGGTCAGCCTTGCACGAAGCTGTCGCTGGTCGACGGATCAACGGGCAGGTGCCACCGGCGATGGCGGCTTGCGCAGGTGCAGTTCGCCACGCGGGAAATCAAGGGCATAGACCTGCAACGCCGCCAGCAGGTCCAGCCCGACGATCATCGTCGGCGGATCGCCCGCCTCGCCACCGCCCAGCCCGTCGGCGAAGACGACGCGGACGTTCCGGCCGATCGCCGGGCCGATCTTCACGCTGTCCATCGTCGCGACCTGCGCCGCGCTGCCGCCGCCCGCCGCGCCGCGGATCTGGCCATAGGGCGCGAGCCGGGAATCGTCGGCTTCCCAGCCGATCGCGCGCAGGACGTCGCTGCCCGCGACGCTGCCCTGCGCGCCGGTGTCGATCAGTCCGCGGATCAGCACGCCGTTGAGCGTGACCGGCACGACCAGCCCTTCGCCGGGGACATATTCGCCGCGTACCGCGACGAATCCCGCCGGGGTCGGTCCCGACGGTTCGACCCGCACCTCGTCGCGCACGCCGTCGAACACGAGCCGCCGCCCTTCGAACAGGTCGACACCGGCGATCACCTGCGCATCGGTCGCGCCGATCGACGATACGCCGGGGATTTCCGCGTCGCGCAGGTCGAACAGGCGGTTGCCGAACCGCCCGACGCGGTAGAGGCGAACCTCCTCCGCCCCCGCCACGCCGCGCACGCCGATCGTCCCGTCGGCGGGGACGAGGCCGAGCGCACGCGCGGCGTCGTCCCGCATGATCGTGCTGCCGGCGGCGGTATCGATCACGACATCGACCGGCCTGCCGTCGATCGTCGCGACGACGACCGGGCGCCCCTTGCCGTCGCGGCGCATCGGTTCGGCGGCGGTCGACGCCACGGGCGGCGCGGCCGGCGGCGCGGCCTGTGCCATCACGGCGAGGGACATGACTATCGCGAGCATCGGCCCACTCCTTCGTACAGAAAACGGCCGCCGGGCGGCGGATCAGTCGCCGTCGTAGACGCGCTGGACGTGCAGCAGCACTTCCTCGACCAGCGCGTCGGCGCTGACGCCCCCGGCCTGCGCATGGAAATTGGTGACGATGCGGTGCCGCAGGGCCGGCAGCGACACGGCGGCGATGTCGTCGCTGCTGACCGAGAAGCGCGCATCGAGCAGCGCATGGACCTTTGCCGCGAGCATCAGCGCCTGGACGCCGCGCGGCGACGCGCCGAGCGCGACGTGGCGCGTCACGCTGTCGGGCGCATAGTCGCTGCCCGGCTGCGTACCCATGACGAGGCGGATGGCATAGGCCCTGGCCGCGTGCGGCACCGGTATCGCGCGCGCGACCTCGCGCATCCGCAGCAAGGTGCCGCCGTCGGTGACGGCATTCACCACCACCTGTTCGCCGCCCGTCGTCCGGTCGATGATCGCATGATATTCGGATTCGGTCGGATAGCCGACCAGCAGCTTGAACAGGAACCGGTCGAGCTGCGCCTCGGGCAGCGGATAGGTGCCTTCCTGATCGATCGGGTTCTGCGTCGCCATGACGCAGAACGGTTCGGGCATGCGGATCGTGCGTCGGCCGACCGTCACCTGCTTTTCCTGCATGACCTCTAGAAGCGCCGACTGCGTCTTGGGCGTGGCGCGGTTGATCTCGTCGGCGAGGACGAGGTTGGAGACGATCGGCCCCTGTTCGAACGTCAGCTCGTGGCGGCCGCCCTCCCCCTCGGTCAGCATCGACGTGCCGATGATGTCGGCGGGCATCATGTCCGGCGTGAACTGGATGCGCGAGAAGGGCACGTCGACGGCGCGGCTGATCGCATGGACCAGCGCGGTCTTGCCCAGCCCCGGCACGCCTTCGAGCAGGACGTGGCCGCCCGCCATCAGCGCGGTCAGGACGCCGTCGATGACCTCGCCCTGCCCGACCATCATCCGCGACACCTCGGTACGGATCCGGGTGAAGGTGGCGCGGAAATCGGCGGCGCTTTCACGGGCGCTGGCGGCGGTGATCTGGTCTGTCGGCTGCATCTTGTCCCTGTCGGTCGAGAATCGCGGGCGGCCATCCTGCCACCGCAAACTTGCACCAGGCTGGCAGGATGGCCGCGTCAGGCGATGGCGAGGCGATAGCCGACGCCGCGCACCGCCACGATGCGGACGGTGCCGGTGCGGTGGATGAGGTTGTGGCGCAGGCGCGAAATCTGCGATTCGAGCGAGTTGGCGTTGACCAGATTGTCATAGCCGTAGACGCGCGCCTCCAGCGTCTGGCGCTGGACCAGCGCGCCCGGGCGGGCCATCAGCTCGGCCAGCACCAGCGCCTCTGTCCGGCGCAGCACCAGCGGTTCGTCGTCGACGTAGAACGCGCCGGTATCGGCGTCGTGGGTGAGGCGGCCGAACCGGCGCACCTCATGCTCGGTCGGCATGATCCGCCGCAGCGCGTTGCGGATGCGCGCAAGCAGCTCGCGCGGTTCGAACGGCTTGCCGATATAGTCGACCGCGCCCAGTTCGAGCCCGGCGATCCGGTCGTCCACCCCCGCCAGCGCGGTCAGCAGCAGGAAACGCTGCGTGGCGCCCCGCCGTCGCGATTCGGCGATCAGGTCGGCACCCTCGCCGTCGGGCAGCATCCGGTCGAGGATCACGAGGTCGAAGGCGTTGGTCGCCAGCGCCTCGCGCGCCATGTCGAGGCTGTCGGCGAGGTCGACGACATAGCCGTTGCGACGGAGATAGGCTCCGGTCGTCTCGGCTACGTCCAAATCGTCCTCGACGATCAGCAATCGCATTATCCGCCGTCTCCCTGCCGCGCCCCGGCGAGCGACGGCAATGGATCGGCGGAGAATGGTTTAAAAGACATATTCGACCTGGAACATCACGGTTCGCCCCTCGATATTGTAGCGAACGGTATCGTAGGGCCGTCCCTGCACCACCGTAAAGGGCGGCTTCGCATCGAGGATGTTGCGGCTCGCCAGGTTGAAGGTGAAGCGCTCGTGCGTCTTGAGCGAGGCCGTCAGGTCGAAGACGGTGTAGGGCGACACGCGAAAGGCCCGCGGGAAGCCGTTCTCGGTGTTGTTGAGCAGGCCGGCGGCATAGTCAACGAGATAGTCGTTGGTATAGGCCGGGGTGTGATAGCCCCACAGCGTCGCCGACAGCTTGCCGCGGGCATAGGTGAGCGATCCGACGAGGCGATAATCGTCCGGCCCCTGCAACTTGCCCAGCGTATCCACCGGGACCGACCCCGGCAGCGCGCGGCTTTCGGACTTCAGATTGTCGACCACCGTCAGGCGCGGTTCGAAATTGCCGATGCCGGTCATCAGGAAATAGCTGATCTCGTAGGTCATCGACCGGTATTCGGAACCGATCAGGTTGATGGTGCGGCTGCGGAACTGGGTGATCCGGCCATCGGGACCACGCGGGAAGAACTGCTCGAGCAGATAATATTCCGCCGGCCGCACGATCTTCGCCACGTCGTCCGCGCGGGCGAACTGGTTGCGGATGACGGTGCGGTTGTAGGTCGCGCTGGCGTTCAGCCCCTGCAGCGCACCGCCGGGCGGCTGCCATGCCAGCGTGAAGCTTTCCTGCCGCGACGTCTGCGGCAGCAGGTCGGGGTTCGGCGAGACGAAGGCGGGCACGCGGTAGGTGATGCCCGGATTGCGCGGATCGCCGGTGATGACGACGTCGCGCAGCCGCTGCGACGCGTCCGGGCGGAACAGCTGGGTGAAGGGCGGCGGCTGGAACCCGCGGCCCCATTTCGCGAGGATCGTCACCCCCTCGACCGGCTGATAGTTGAGGCCGAACGACGGCGTGAAGCGCGTGAATTCGTTGCGCCCGAAGCGCAGCGGCACGCCCGGCCTGAAGGGAACGTCGCCGACCGTGCCGATCGGGCCGTCGATGCGACTGGTGTCGCGACGCCCGGCGAGGTTGAAGGTCAGCGCATGGGCCAGCGGCAGGTCGTAGCCATTGCCGAGGATCGGCAGGCTGACCTCGGCAAAGAATGCGTAGCGGCTGCGCGACCCTGCGGCGCCGGTCACCGCGTTGATCTCCCGGCTGTTCGCGCCGTCGTCGTTATATTCGCCACCGATGGCATAGCTGAGCGGACCGGCGGGCAGGTTCATCAGGCGGCCGGTCAGGCGCGCCTCGACCTGTTCGGCGCGCGACGAGCGGTCCTCGCTGTCATACTGGTAGAAGAAGTCGCGGATGCTGCCGCCGGGGCCGTCCCCCGACGTCTTGAAGGGATTGAAGGCCACGGCAGGATCGGTGCTGGTCAGCGCCCGGCACTGCCGGTCGAAGATCGCGCGCCGCCGCGTGAGCGCATCGCCGGTCAGCAGCCCGCTGTCGATCTCGAAGTCGGTGCAGGTGAAGGTGCCGGGATTGGTCGTGCTCTCGGCGATGCCTATGATCGATCCGAGCTGCGAACCACTAGCCTTCGTCTTCGATTGCGACGTCGTATAGATCGCCGTGAGCCGCGTATTCTTGTTGAAGTCGTACGTCAGTCCGGCGTTGACGTTCCACTGTTCCGCCGTGTTCCGGATCGTGCTCGGCGTGACGATGCCCCTTCTCGCCTCGTCCTGCGGAAAATAGTTGACCTGTACGCCGGGGCTGAACCCGTCCGGATCGAGCTCATAGGCGGCGAACGGATTATAATATTGTCCGGGGGCCAGCGTCACGGTCAGACCCCGCCCGCCATCCTCTTCCTGAACGTTCGTGCCGCGACTGTACAAGGCGTTGGCGAAGAACTTCAGCCGTCCGGTGATGTTCTGATCGAGGTTCAGCGTGAAGCCCAGCGTGTCGCTCAGTGGCCCGGCCAGCCGTGGAATGTAATCGCGCAGCCGGTCCGGCCCGACCACGACGAACTGGTCGGCCGTCGGCCGGGTGCCGGCGCCCGGGCCCGGCGTAAGATAGCGGTAGGCATATACGAACTCACCGGTGTCCGGATCGAACGCGCCGCTGCTGTTGTCGATGATACCGGGTTGCAGGCCGTTGGCCACCGATCGCTGGTTGAAATACGGATCGCCGCCGAACAGGGCGGAGTAGTCCTCGGTTACATAGCCGGTCTTGCTGTTCACGACCGGCTTCTGCCGCTGGAAGTCCGCCGTGCCGGAAATGCTGCCGCTGCCCCACGCGAAGCCGGCATAGGCGTTGAACCGTGCCGAATCCCGGCCGTTGTTCGAGAACTGCGCCTGGCTGCCCAGGGTAACGCCGCGATAGTCCTTGCGCAGGATGAAGTTGATGACACCGGTCATGGCATCGGCGCCGTAGACCGCGGCGGCGCCGCTCGGGATGATCTCCACCCGCTCGATCGCGCTCAGCGGGATGCCGTTGAGGTTGACGAAACCGTCCTCGATGCCGGCGGCGCCCGCCATGCGACGGCCGTTGACCAGCACCAGCGTATTGCTCGCGCCCGCCCCGAACAGGTTCGCCGCCGACACGCCGAGCGACCCCAGCTTGGAGACGGAGGACTGGCCGGAACGGTTCGACAGCGGGCCACTGTTGCGCTCGTTCGTCACCGCGCCGATCGTCGCCACGTTCTGCGGCAGGGTGCGGATGAGATCCTCGACCGAGGTGACGCCGCGCCGCTTGATCTCCTCGCGGTCGATCACGACCTTCTTCGACGTCACGTCGCCATCGTACAGGCGGCTTCCGGTGACCTCGATCGTATTTTCGGGAGAATCCCCCGCCACCGGCGGCGCGTCGGCATTGGCGTCTGCCGGCTCGATCACCGTGTCCTGCGTCGAAACCTGCTCCTCCGCAGCGGCTCTCGCCTTCTGCCGGTCATCCTGCCCTTCCGCACCGGCCTGCACCGACGACGGCGACTGCTGCGCACCGGCGACGCCGGACAATCCGATGGCCGACACCGCGGCCAGCAGCGCGAATTTTGATCGGAATGCTCTCACCGGTGCGTTTCCCCCATGACCGGTCGTCTCGTATCGGCGATCGCTCGCTGCCCGCTCCTTTTTGGAGTCGATGACAGCACCGGCGAGCAAGACCGAACGTCGATCGGACCAGTCGTTGTTCCCGTGAAAGAATTATGACGGCAAGCTTGCACGAACCTTGCCAATATTCGGGCGACCTGCTGCCCGCTTTCTGGATCGCCTTGAGCTGGAAAGATCAAGTCATGAAGGAGGACCGGCAAGTGGAGCGAGCGATGAAAAGGTCGAAGTTTTCGAAAGACTTCGTCCATGACCAACTTGCGACAGTACCAGAGCTGCATATCCCGACGGCGGTAGATATCTTCAGCCGGTTCTCGCCGGCGGTGCTGCCAAGGTTCCGCTTCCGGGCGCGGGACGACGTGGAGGTGCTCAAGCGGGTGAGCGGCGAGAGGGGCCATCCGGCATTGATCCGCGTTGACCAGGACAGCGAGTTCCTCTTGCGCGACCCGAATCTGTGAGCCTGCGCCCGCGGGGTCACGCTCGACTTCAGCCGGCCCGGCAAACCGACGGACAACGCGTTCATCGCGTCCTTCACTAGCCTGCGACGGCCGGGGGCACGTTCCGGGGGAGTGTCTGAACCAGCATCGGTTCATGAGCCTCGACGACGCGGTCCGAAAATGCGAGGCTTGGCGCGGAGACTACAACGAGGTGCGACCGCATAGCGCCATCGGCCACAAGACGCCGATATCGCTGGTGAACCGGTCAGCGGCACATGGCCCGCTGCTGCCGGCAGATGCTGGATGACGACCAGCCAATTGGTCCAAGAATGGGGAGCAGCTTATCGGGGCCGGTCTGGACCCGTTCCGGCAGTTCACCGTCGGGTTCGCGCAACAGCGCACGCGGCACGAAACGAACGTCCAGCCTGCATTGTGCTCGCCCCACGCAGATCGACATTCAGGCCGTACCCCCGCGCAGGCGGGGGTCCAGAGTAACGGCAGGGCGACATTCGTGGCTCTGGACCCCCGCCTGCGCGGGGGTACGTGAACCAGAAAGGCTCCTGATCCTGCTGGATGGCGCTCCAATTCGCTGAATGTCGATCGGCCCTAGAACAACTCGTCCAGCAGCAGATGGAACGCCATTCGCGCCCCATCGGGCTCCGCCACCCCATAGGTCACGAACATCCGCGCCACCAACGCGTCGTCGAACGCGCCCAGACAGTTCGCGAGGATCGCGAGATCCTGATAGCGGTCGGCGATCCCGACCCGCCCCAGATCGATGCAGCCGGTCACCTCACCGTCCTGCAGCAGCAGATTGTCGAGCGAGAAGTCGCCATGGGTCACCACCGGGTCGGCCGGCAGAGGCAGATGCCCTTGCAGCGCGTCCCACACCTGCTGCGCGCTCCATCCGGCCCGCGCATCGTCGAAATCCGCTTCATCGACCAGCTCGGCATCGATCCGCACCTGCGCCAGATGCAGCCGGTGCCCCGCATCGAACGGACAATGCGCCACGGGAATCGCATGCAGTCGCCGCAGGAACCCTGCCAGCGCGTCGACCACCGCCCCGCGTTGTTCGGGCGCCCGGTCGAGCAACTGCCACGCGGTTTCCCCGGCCAGCGCCGTCGTCAGCAGCCATGCCGCATCCGGCAGCGCTACGAACGCGACCAGGTCTGGCACCGGCACATATGCCGCCAGCCAGCGCAGCCGCACCATCTCCGCGACGATCTCGTCGGCGACTACGCCCGTCCCGTGCTTCAGGAACAGGTCGGGCGCATCCGCACGACCGGAAAGGCGATAGACCGCCCCGCCCGATTCGCCGACATGGTCGCGCGCCCAATGATAGCCGCGCACCGCCTCGGCGATCCCGGCCGGCATCGTGACCGGCGCGCACGCCACTTCCCGTTCCGCCACTGCCTGCTCCGACTGTCGATCGTCCCCCCGCCAAACAAACGAAAAGGGAGGCCGGTTGCCCGACCTCCCTTCCGAAATTCTGCTTCGTGAGAAGCTGAATTACATGCCCGAACCCGGACCGTAAGTGATTTCCACGCGACGGTTCTGCAGTTCGCGAACACCGTCGGCGGTTTCGACGCGCGGACGGCCTTCACCGAACGCTTCGGTCGAGATGTTCGACCCGCCGATGCCACGGCCTTCCATGTACGCACGGACTGCATCAGCGCGACGCTGCGACAGACCGACGTTGTACGAAGCCGAACCCGAACGGTCGGCGTGACCGGCCAGCATGACCTGCGCGTTGCCGCACGACTGGTAGTTCGAAATGGCGTTGTCGAGAATGCCAGCCGCTTCTGGCGTGACGTCCGACTTATCCCATTCGAAGAACACGATGTACGGTCCCGGCGTGCAGACGACCGGCGGCGGCGGCGGCGTTTCGACCGGCGGCGGCGGCGGCGGCGGCGTTTCGACCGGCGGCGGCGGCGGCGGCGGCGGGGTCGGCGCGCCGAAGTTGAAGGTCAGGCCACCCAGCAGGCTGTGCGACCGGAAACGACCGTCATAGCCAACGCCACGAACGTTCACGAGGCGAACGTCATCGGCGTTGAAGAAACGATACTTCAGCGAAACGTCGACGTTTTCGCTCAGCGGCGCGCGGATACCCGCCAGAGCCTGCCATGCGAACACGGTGTCCGAATCGTCGAGCGCCGCGAAGTTGTTGACGACGCGATAGTCGTGCGCCTTGACGCGCGCGACACCCGCACCGCCGCCGACGAAGCCGCTGATGGCATCGTCATCGCCGAAGTCGAGCAGGGCGTTCGCCATGAACGACAGCGCCGAGGTACGGCCACCGCCGCTGTAGGTGCCGGCACCCACTGCGGTCGTCGGGCCGGTTGCGATCGAACCGGTGGTCCGGAGTTCGTCGACGGTCGCGCTCTTGTAAGCGACTTCGGTTTCGATGCGCAGGGCACCGAAATCGTAACCCACGGTGCCACCGACGTCGTAGCCATAGTTGCTATCGACGGTAGTGACGCCACCGGCCGGCGTGGTCAGATCGTAATCGATATCCTCGACGATCATCGCGCCGCCTTCCACACCCACATACCACGCGTTGTCGCGGGCGAGGGCGGGAGTTGCGAGCGCAGTGGTCGCGAGCGCCAATGTGACGGCAAGCTTCCGCATTCTAGTCCCCTTTCACAGTTGTCCTACGGACAGCGCAAACCAAGTACCGAAGCGTTAGTTTCCACGCAAGCGCACAAATTCTGCGGTGTTGCAGGAAAGACACGGATTTAGCGTGCGATCAGCCCGTGGTCGCGCAGCGCGCCGAGGATCGCGGCGAGCGCCGTTCGGGCCTCTTCGTCGCGCACCGTTCCGCCGTCCGGAACAGCGATCGCCGCGCGCTGCGGCCCCACCACGGCGACGCCGTCGACCATGATCCGCGCCGCGCGCACCTCGCCCTGCCGCCACGCACCCCCGCGGAACACCAGTGTC
Organism: Sphingomonas sp. 2R-10; assembly: GCF_030062225.1. Lineage (NCBI taxonomy): Bacteria > Pseudomonadati > Pseudomonadota > Alphaproteobacteria > Sphingomonadales > Sphingomonadaceae > Sphingomonas > Sphingomonas sp. 2R-10. The sequence goes on along the minus strand of NZ_JASCXF010000010.1, from coordinate 4,621 downwards.
GTTTCGCCGCCGATCCACCAGAGGGTCATCCCTTCGCGCGGCATCATGAAACGCCAGCCGCCACCGGTCATGCCCGCGATCTGACCGGCCCGGCCGGCCCACGCTCCGCCCGGCGCGGGGCCGACGATCCAGCAGCGACCGGGCTCGGCGGTGGCGGGCGGCGTGTCCTGCGCAACGCCCTCGACGCAACCATGCAACAGCAGGTCGATCAGGGTAAGCGCCTCGTTGTGCGTCATTTCCTTTTGCGCCTGCGCAATGTGCAACAGGGGCAGCGACAGGCGGCTGGTCTGGTCGGTCATCGCGTCGTCTCCGGTCGGTAATGGAACAGCGCTGGTGGCGACGCACCCTGCGTGCCGATCTGGCGCAGCTCGACGGTCAGCGGCGCGACCGGATCGATCGTCCAGGTCGGCTCCGCCACCTCGATCGTCCGCACCGCCCCGGTCGCATCGGTCAGGGTCAGGCGATACGCCTCGCGCTCCTCGCCCAGCGGCGTGTCGATCGCATCGCGCCACGGTGCCACCAGCCGGGTCCGGCGGACCCAGCGCAGCACCGGGCGGTCGCCCTCCCGTCCGACCGACAGATGCACCGGCGCGGGCGGCACCAGCGCCCGGCCGCCCGGGCGCAGGGTGGCGGTCGGCGTGTCGCCTTCGACGATCCCGGCCGCCATCACCGCCAGTTCCAGGCCCACCGCCCCCGGCAGCTCGATCCGCCGCACCGTCGCCGGGTCGAGCAACGCGAAGCCCTCGCCCATCCGGTGGCCGGCGATCGCCGCCTCGCTGCCCCGCCGCCCGCGCCACAGCCGCGACAGCCGCCAGCGCGCCGGCCCGATCCGCTGTGCCGTGCCGAACTGCAATATCTCCCCGCCGACCAGCGCCGCATTGCCGCCGCGGTCGAGCGCGGCGTCGTCGATCGTCTCCAGCGTCATCGCGTCGTGCAGCAGCTCGACCTCGATCGTTCCCGCCCGGTCCTCGATCATCGCGCTGGCGGGCGCGGGGGGCAGCGTCACGCGCCCGATCACCCCCGCCGCCGCCGTCTCGCCGATTTCGGTCCATCCGCCCGCATCGCTGCCGACCAGCAGCGTCGCCCGCCGCCAGCCCGGCGCCGTCCCGGCCGCGATCGCGCCGATCCACGGCGCGCCCTCGACGGTGTCCGACGGCAGTTCGACCAGCATCAGCCGCGTCGCGCCCGTCGCGACATCCGCCGCCAGCTGCGGCACCCCGATGGCGGGCGGCGCGGCCAGCGTGGCCGCGGCGATCCGCACCAGTTCCAGCGTGATCCGCATCGCCTCGATCCGGGTCCGGCGCACGCGCCACAGGCCCTCGCCATCGGACAGCGTCACCCGGTCGCCGGGCGCCACGTCGATCGCACGCCAGTCGAGCGCGACCGTCCGCACCTCGCCGGCCAGTGCGGCACGCGCGGCGATGTCGCCCGCGATCCCCGCTGCGACCCCGGCGGTCATCGCGGCCGGCAGCTCGATCCGCAGCATCCGCCGCGTTGCGCTCCCGCGCAGCACCTGCTGCACCCCCGCCTGATAATCGCGCGCGACGTCGTGATAGGCGAGCGCGAAGTCGGCGGGCGTGGCCGGCGGGCGCTGCCAGTCGGGCGCATCGCCCGGCAACACCGCGTCCGACAGCCGCCGCGCCGGCCCGCTCCCGCTGCGCAAGGTGACGTGATCCCCATCCACGGCATACCAGCCACCCAGCGGCTCGACCAACGCCTCGATCGCGTCGCGGCACCGCGCCCCGCTCGCCGCATAGCCGCCCAGCAGCGGCCCGCCCGCCTCCGCCACGATCGCGCCATTCCCGAGAGCCGCGACGATCGCCCCGGCGGCGACCGGGGCGGCATCGGCCTCCACCTCGAAGGTCAGCGACGGGATGCGGTTCCCGAAATCGGCCAGCGCCAAATCCTCGAACACCGCATAGGCGACACCGCGATACGCCGGCGCATCGGCCGCCCCGACGATGCTGCAGATCAGCGGATCGGCCGTCTGCGCCTCGTCGCCGGGATACCAGCGGAACCCGGTCCGCGTCTTCCAGTCGCCCGCCGCACCGCGCAACAGCTTGCCCTCGGCCCAGATCCGGCGGATGCCGCGGATCGGCCGCCCCGACAGCGCGACCGCGAACGACGCCGAATAGCTGTAGCGCGTCGTCCGCCCAGTTCCCTTGCCGCCGGTCGTGCTCGCCGCCTCGCGCAGGTCGGTGGCCCAGATCACCGTGCCCGCCACCCGCATCGTCCCGAACAGCTTCGGGATCTGCGCGCCATAGCTCGACAACTGCACCTGCAACTCGTTGAGCCTTGGCCCCTGCCGCGCGGGCGTCCCGAACACCGCGCCGTCGATCGCCCGTCCGGCCAGCCCGCCCAGCGCCGCGCCCACCGGCCCCGCCACCGCGCCGCCCAGCGTGGTCAACACCATCGTCGCCATGTCTATCCTCCCGATCGTCGCCACACCGCCAGCACCGGCCATCGCGGCGGCCCCGGCCGCTCGACCACCGCCCGCGCGACCGCATCGGCGTGGATCATGCCCCCGCCGGTCGACAGCGCGAGGTGCAGCTGCCCCGGCCCGCTCGCCAGCAGCAGCACGTCGCCCGCCGCCGCTGTTACCGCGTCCTCGAACCCATAACCCTTCAGCACCACCGCGATCCGCGCCGGATCGCCGCCCCGCGCCGGATAATCGCCCGGCACCGTGAGCCCATGCGCCCACGCCACCAGCCCGACACAGTCGAACCCGGTGTCGGGACAGCGCCCCTGCCGCCGGAACCGGCACCCGACCACGCTCCGCGCCCGCGCGACCGCGCTCATTCGCCGGGATAGCGCGTCAGCAGGTCGATGCCCGGCAGATGCGGCTCGCCCCGAAAGTTCGCGACATTCCCGAACCGGTCGCGGCACGTCGCCAGCGTCGCGTCGCACCCCTCGCTGATCTCGACCAGCGCGCCCGTGCCATCGAAGCGCGGCGGCTGTTCCAGCGTCACGCTTGTCCCGTCCGCCGCCACGATCATCGCCGCCAGCCCGCTGTTCGCGCCGCCGATCCAGCGGAGCCGCCCGCGCGCGAACCCCGCGCCCGCCGCCAGCAGCACCCGCGCGCCATCCTGCCCCGTCACCCTCGCCACCCGCCGCCGCGCCGCCATCGGCACGCGGCACCGCCGGTCGCCCAGCAGCGCGCGGCATCCGGGCGAGGTCGCCTCGACCACCGGCGCCTCCAGCCGCTCCTCCGCCCCCAGCAGCTCGGCGGCGAACCGCCCGCGCCGCAGCTCCACCGCCCCGATCCGCCCGCTGGCAATCGGCACCGGCGCACGCCCCACGTCCCAGTCCACCGCGAACACCACCACCCGCGCCCCGTCATAGCGCCCCGCCAGCAGGTCGCCCGCCGACACCGCTTCATGCGACAGCGCCCCCTCGACCGCCATCACCGGGGCGTCGAGCGTATCGTCGCGCACGATCGCCGAGGGCACCATTCCCGGCGCCGCGCGATACGGCAGCCCACCCACCACCACGTCGCGGTCGTGCGCGGTCAGCCCGATCGTCACCCCGTCACGCCGCTCGATCCGCCAGCACCACGTCAGCGTCGTCACCACGCTCATGCCTCGCGCACCTCGATCAGCGGCACGCTGGCGGCGATCCCCGCGCCATGCGTCGCGCGCGCCACCTGCAACCGGTCCTCGGCGAAGCGCACCGGCACATCGAACGCGAACCCCGCCGTCACCGCCACGCCAGCCGCCGGCGCGACGTCGAGCAGCACCACGCCGCCCGCACCGACCGCAAAGCCCTGCGTCTCCACGCCGCCGACGCCTACCCGAACGCTCCCCGCCACCGGGCGGGTGATCCGCCGCGCCATCGCGCCGTAGCGTTTCACCAGCGGGAACCGCGTCGTCACCCCGTCGCCGGTCCCGATCGCGACGTCGCCGAACCCCGGCGGGTCACCGGTCGCGTGGTCGAACGGGTCCCGCAACCGGAACGCCCGCGCCGGCCCCAGCCTTGCCCGAAAGAAATCGAGCAGGACGCCCACGTCGCGCTCCGACCGCACGCCCGGCCCGACATCATAGCGGGTGCGTGGTTCGGCCCAGTCGACATTGCGCATCTCCGCGCCGCCCGCCGCCACCGCGATCGCGGTCGACGTCTCGGGACAAACCTCGGCCTCCGCGCCCAGCGCCAGCGGAAAGCGCACATCGTCGAACGCATCCATGTCGCGCTCCTCCTCCCAATAGGTGAACCCGTCGCGCAGCACCTGCGGCAGCGCCCACACGAACGTCTCCGCCACGCCGCGCCCGCGCGCGACCTCCGCCGCGGCCGCGATCGCCGCCCATTGCCCGCGATCCTCGGGCCTGAGCACGAAGCCCGAGAAATAATGCTGTTCCGCTTGCCGGTAGCCGAGCCGCGCTCCCGCCGCCGCGACGCCCCGCGCGGTCGCCCCGGCATTGCCGGTCGCCGCCCAGTCATAATCCTCCAGCTGCAACACATCGAACGCCGGCCGGGCCCAGCCGAGCGGCAGGTTCGCGCGCTTCACCTCGGGACTTTCCGCATTCAGGATCGTCGGCAGATAGGCGAGCAGCAGCGCCTCCCCCGCCCCCGCCTCCCGTGCCGCCGCCACCAGCGCGGCGGCACGGGAGGCGGGGGCGGGGGAGGC